>NZ_JBNUPE010000001.1:0-198940 GCF_050409585.1 Facklamia sp. P9177 | reverse complement strand
ATAAGTGACAACTTCTATATACTAGCATGGTTTAGATTTTTTGTCAAACCTTTTTGAAGATTTTTTGAATTTTCTTCTAAATATCTGCTTTTTTAAAAGATATTCGCTAGCAGGAATTACATTTTACTATCTTTTTTAATTTGTGTCAATAATTTTTAGCACTTTTTTTCTTTTTTACGTGTATTTAAGCCTATAACTTATAAAAGGAGTTAATGATGACTCATATACTGTACTTTTATATTGGATCTTGTATAGCGAGTTTTGTTTACTATCTTTCTTATTCCATTATAAATAAAAGCTTTAGTTGGAAAGCACGATCTTCTTGTGATTATTGCCAGCACAAACTCTACTTTTGGCAGTTATTTCCTTTGTTTTCATATTTATTGCTGAAGGGGCATTGTTATTTTTGCTGTCGGAAAATAAGTGTCAATCACTTTTACTTTGAATTGTTTGGTGGACTCTGCTCTTTCTTCTTTTTTCTATTCACTGCTTTTTCTTTTTTTAATCTGATTTTATTACTTATCTTTCTATTCATGACCTTCATGGATATACTTGATCAGTGGGTTCCTGATTTTCTACAGCTTTCTTTTTTGACGCTCGGATTACTCTATAATTATTCATATAATATTATTCCCTTTCAGTATTTTCTTATTTTCTGTCTTATCAGCTTTCTTCTTATAAGAACAGAACAGTCTTGGATGGGAGGTGCCGATTTAAAATTCATCTGTATTTCTCTATTGTTTATTCCCCTAAGCTCTATTCCTTACTTTTTATTTTTAGCAGCTTCACTTGGACTTTTGTATTGTTATCTTTCTAAAAGTAAAATAATTCCATTTATCCCTTTTTTAATATTTTCTTTTATAACTAGTTATGTTTTGATATGATGCATTGTAAAATTTAATGCAACACGAGTAAAAATAAAACTCATAACAAATTTAATTCATGTAAAATGTCATTACTATAAAACATACACATGAAAGAGATTGTTATGAGCCCTATATATTACCACGGATGATAGAAGTAAGACTTTTCCCAAATACCTTCTCCTTTAAGACATTCTATAATTGGATATATAAGGAGACTTTATCCGTTTCCTTGCAGGTGTTAAGGAGAAAAGGTCACTCTAAAAAAACGAAAGAAAGAAGAGAAAGATTTGATATCAATACTTCTGTTTAGAAAAGACCCAAAGTGGTGAAGAAGCGCACTGAATTTGGACACTGACAACTTGATATTCTAGTATCTTCTTGAGGAAAAAGCAAAGAATGTTTAGCTACTTTTGCAGAAAGGAAGACTCGTACCTATTTTGTGATAAAAACATCAGACAGAAGTAAACAATCTATGTTAGAAGCGCTTTATCAATTAACAAAATCCTTACCACAAGGAGCCTTTAAAACATTCACATCCGATAGAGGAAAAGAATTCGCTTGCTATGACGTAGTAGAGAGTAAGTTAGGGATAGGTTTTTACTTTGCCGATGCCTAGAGTGCATGGCAAAGAGGCACCAATGAAGGCAGCAATGGCTTGCTAAGGGAATTCTTTCCTAAGAAAACGGATTTCGCACAGCTAAAGGATCAAGACTTGTTTAAAGCTATCTATAAAGTAAACGCTAGACCAAGGAAATGTCTAGCGTTTGAAGCACCCTTTGAACGTTATATTGAGGAATTGAATTTGTTAACAGAAGTGTCGTAATAATTATTGCAATATATCATATAAAAATACCCTTCAATTATGAAAAACTCCCCCTAAAATAGTTTTACTTTTGGGGGAGCAGTTCAATAATTGAAGGGTTTAATCTATTTTGTTTATTTCATTTGCTGTGGTTCCTCTGTTATCTCAGTTGGCATAGGAATAGTATCTTGAGTGGTTTGGATTTCCAAATCACGGTAGCTGTTCATTCCAGTACCAGCTGGGATTAATTTACCAATAATGACGTTTTCTTTTAGACCAATTAAGTAGTCACGGTCTCCACGAATAGCCGCATCGGTCAAGACACGTGTTGTCTCTTGGAAAGAAGCAGCTGAGATAAATGATTTTGTCTCAAGAGCAGCTTTAGTAATTCCAAGTAAGACGGGTCGAGCCGTAGCTGGTGTTTCCCCGCTTGTAATGGTGTCTTTATTAGCTTTAGCAAAGTCTGCGATATCCATTAAGGCCCCTGGTAAAATAGATGTAGAAGCAGGGTCCATTACACGAACTTTACGTAACATTTGACGAGCCATCACCTCAACGTGTTTATCACCAATTTCTACCCCTTGGCCACGATATACGGCTTGAACTTCGCGCATAATGTATTTTTGGACCGTTAAGACGTCAGTAACTGCTAATAATTCTTTGGGATCGATTGATCCTTCTGTTAAGGCTTGACCACGTTCTACACGATCGCCTTCATTGACTTTAAGGCGAGCAGCATAAGCCACTTTATAAGTGCGGTTATCCGTAACTCCTGTAACGGTAATTTCTTTCAACCGCTCGCTTGATTTTTCTTCAATCGAAGTAACAACTCCGGCAACTTCCGTAATGGTTGCTTGTCCTTTTGGAACACGCGCTTCAAAAATTTCTTGAATACGTGGTAAACCTTGAGTAATATCACCACCACCGGCAACCCCTCCCGTATGGAAGGTACGCATGGTTAACTGAGTACCAGGCTCACCGATAGATTGAGCAGCGATTGTACCTACTGCTTCTCCAACTTCTACTTCTGATCCAGTCGCTAAGTTGCGTCCATAGCAATGTTTACATACACCATGGTCAGTATTACATGTAAAGACTGAACGAATAGTTACAGCTTCAATACCTGCTTTAATAATTTCTGCAGCCTTCTCATCTGTAATCAATTCTTGAGCCTTAACAATTTCTTCTCCAGTTTCTGGATGAATGACTGATTTATGTGCATAACGTCCTTGTAAACGTTCTTCTAGGGACTCAATAACCGAATTACCATCGGCAATTTCACGAATTTCAACTCCACGGTCTGTTCCACAATCTTCCTCACGGATAATGACATCTTGAGCGACATCAACTAATCGACGTGTTAAATAACCTGAGTCAGCGGTCTTCAAGGCCGTATCGGTCATCCCTTTACGCGCTCCGTGAGTGGAGATAAACATTTCCATAACGTTTAAGCCTTCACGGAAGTTGGATGTAATTGGTAATTCGATAATTTTCCCAGAAGGAGCCGCCATATTCCCACGCATTCCGGCTAGCTGGGTAAAGTTAGAAATATTACCACGGGCACCAGAGTCAGACATCATAAAGATGGGGTTTAGACGTGGCAAGCTCTTTTGTAGATCCTTTTGAATCTGATCTTTGGCTTTTTCCCATGTACGAATAACATTTTCATAGCGCTCGTCTTCAGTTAGAAGTCCGCGTCGTCTCATTCGAGTAATCTCATCAACTTTAGCATGAGCTTTCTCTAAGATTTCTGCTTTACTATCTAAACTGAGAACATCCGCTACCCCTACGGTGATACCTGATTGCGTAGAATATTTATAACCCAAATCTTTCATCTTATCTAGCATAATTGATGTTTGAGTAATATGATAATGTTTAAAGACTTCAGCAATAATATTACCAAAATCTTTTTTCTTAAACGGTGACACAGGCTCCATCTGTTCAATAGCTTCTTTAACGTTTACACCTGGTTCCAAGAAGTACTTATCAGGTGTTTGTTGCGTTAGGTTCTCATTTGATGGCTCATTTAAATATGGGAATTCATCTGGCATGATTTCGTTAAAGAATAATTTACCAATAGTTGTAACCATTAAACGTTCTCTTTGCCAGTCAGTGAAAGTTTTATTAGTGAAAGACTTAGCAGGAATCGCTACACGGGTATGTAAATGCACATAGCCATTTTGATATGCAATCTCTGCTTCTGAAATGGAGCTTAGAATCATTCCTTCGCCCACACGTCCCGGTTCTTCAATTGTTAAATAATAATTACCAAGCACCATGTCCTGTGAAGGTGTTGCAACTGGCTTACCGTCCTTAGGACTTAGGATGTTTTGTGCACCTAACATTAACAGACGGGCTTCAGCTTGAGCTTCTTCAGATAACGGTACGTGAACTGCCATTTGGTCCCCATCAAAGTCAGCGTTATAAGCGTTACATACTAATGGGTGTAGACGAATTGCTTTCCCTTCAATTAAAACCGGTTCAAAAGCTTGAATACCTAATCGGTGAAGAGTAGGTGCTCGGTTAAGTAGTACGGGGTGTTCCTTAATAACATCTTCAATAACAGGCCAAATCGCATCATGTTGAACTTCAATCATACGTTTAGCATTTTTTACATTGCTAGCTATTTCGCGTTCTACTAATTCTTTCATTACGAACGGTTTAAATAGTTCGATGGCCATTTCTTTTGGTATACCACATTGGTACATTTTTAAAGACGGTCCAACAACGATAACCGAACGACCAGAATAGTCCACACGTTTTCCTAAAAGATTTTGACGAAAACGTCCTTGTTTACCTTTAAGCATGTGAGAAAGAGATTTTAATGGACGATTACCAGGACCAGTAACAGCACGTCCACGACGACCATTATCAATCAAAGCATCTACTGCCTCTTGTAACATTCGTTTTTCGTTTTGCACAATAATATTTGGTGCACCTAAATCTAAAAGGCGTTTCAAACGATTGTTACGATTAATCACTCGACGGTAAAGATCATTTAAGTCAGAAGTTGCAAAGCGTCCTCCTTCCAACTGAACCATCGGTCTTAAATCAGGTGGTATAACTGGCAAAACATCCATAACCATCCATTCTGGTTTATTTCCTGATTCTTGGAAAGAATCCAAGATATCTAAACGACGAATCGCTCGCGTTCTTTTTTGTCCAGTCAACGTTTTAAGCTCTTCTCGTAAACCACTGATCTCAGCATCTACATCAACTGCATGTAGGAGTTCTTTAATCGCTTCTGCACCCATTTTGGCATAAAAACGGTTGCCGAACTCACGTTTTTTCTCACGATACTCTGTCTCAGTGAGTAATGATTTATATTCTAGACCCGTATCGCCTGGATCAATAACTATGTAAGAAGCAAAATAAATCACTTCTTCTAATAGTCTTGGGCTCATGTCAAGGATCAAGCCGATACGGCTTGGAATCCCTTTGAAATACCACACATGAGTAACTGGGGCTGCTAATTCTATATGCCCCATTCTTTCACGACGAACTTTAGCGCGAGTCACTTCCACGCCACAACGGTCACATACGCGACCTTTATAGCGAACACGTTTTAACTTCCCACAAGAACATTCCCAATCCTTGGTAGGACCAAAAATACGCTCGCAAAAGAGTCCATCTTTTTCGGGTTTTAAAGTTCGATAGTTGATGGTTTCTGGTTTTTTGACTTCCCCATAAGACCATGAACGAATTTTTTCTGGGGATGCGAGACCGATTTTCATGGAATCAAATTTATTAACATCTATCAAGGGGCCGACCTCCTTCTTGATTTAAGCTGGTGTTTCCACCAATTAATGGAGTGCCTTTTCTCCAATGGCTCCAAGGCATTTAGACATTACTAGTCCTCTTTAGTTGTATCTCCACTAGTAATTGAGGCTGAACTTTCATTAGTTTCACTTGTTTGAACGACGCTCTTTTCTTCAGCGGCTTTTTGATCTTCTTTATACTTCTCAAGCGCATTAAAGTTAATTACATCATCTTCATCGTCATCATCCAATAGTTCAATTTCTTTATCTTCAGCATCCAAGACTTTCAAGTCCAATCCTAAAGCTTGTAGTTCTTTAACTAATACACGGAAGGATTCTGGTACACCAGGTTTGGGAATAGCTTCTCCTTTGACAATGGCTTCGTATGTCTTCACACGACCTACTACATCATCTGATTTATAAGTCAAGATTTCTTGTAAGGTATAAGCTGCACCATAGGCTTCTAAGGCCCAAACTTCCATCTCGCCAAAACGTTGTCCACCAAACTGTGCTTTACCTCCGAGCGGTTGTTGGGTTACTAATGAATATGGGCCCGTTGAGCGTGCATGCAGCTTGTCATCGACCATGTGTGCGAGTTTCAACATATACATGACACCGACTGAAACTTTTCGGTCAAATGGTTCTCCAGTACGACCGTCATATAGAGTTGTCTTAGCATCCGGTTCTAATCCGGCTTCTCTAACTGTTTCCCAAACCTCTTCTTCATTCGCCCCATCAAAGACAGGTGTAGCAAAATTAATGCCTAATTGACGTCCGGCCATTCCTAAATGTAATTCAAAGACCTGTCCAATATTCATCCTTGAAGGCACCCCTAATGGGTTTAACATAATATCAACTGGTGTCCCATCAGGCATAAATGGCATATCTTCTTCCGGCATGATTAAAGAGACAACCCCTTTATTTCCATGACGTCCAGCCATCTTGTCACCGACTTGAATTTTACGTTTTTGAACAATATAAACACGAACCAATTTATTCACTCCTGGTGAAAGCTCGTCGCCATTTTCACGAGTGAATACCTTAACATCGTGCACAATTCCACCACCACCATGGGGAACTCTTAAGGAAGTGTCACGAACTTCACGTGCTTTTTCACCAAAAATAGCGTGTAAGAGGCGTTCTTCTGCTGTCAATTCAGTCACACCTTTTGGTGTGACTTTTCCGACTAGAATATCTCCATCGCGTACTTCCGCACCGACCATAATAATTCCATCTTTATCTAAATATTTGAGGGATTCCTCACTAACATTAGGGATTTCGCGCGTAATTTCTTCTGGTCCTAACTTAGTATCACGTGATTCTGATTCATATTCTTCAATATGAATAGAGGTATAGACATCGTCTTTAACTAGACGTTCAGACATGATGATGGCATCCTCGTAGTTATAACCATCCCAAGTCATAAAGGCTACCAATGGGTTTTGACCTAAGGCCATTTCACCGTTTTCCATCGAAGATCCATCTGCTAAAATTTCATTAGCATCAACTTGATCTCCAACAACAACAATTGGACGTTGGTTGTAACATGTTCCCGCATTGGAACGTGCAAATTTAGTTAAGCGGTATTCATCAACAGAACCATCTTCTAATTGCACACGAATACGTTCAGCATCCACATAGGTTACTCGACCTGGACGTCGGCAAATCAATGCCGCACCCGAGTCGTGAGCAGCTTTATACTCAATACCTGTTCCGATAATCGGTGCTTTGGGACGAATTAAAGGAACTGCTTGACGTTGCATGTTAGCTCCCATTAAAGCACGGTTGGAGTCATCGTTTTCTAAGAAAGGAATCGATGCCGTTGCTACTGCAACTACCTGTTTTGGTGAAACATCCATAAAATCGACTGTGTTAGTTTTGACCTCTAAGTTTTGGTCTTTATAACGAGCCATAACCGTGTCATTTTCAAAAGTACCATCTTCATTTAAACGAGAGTTAGCTTGAGCAATGATGTATAAATCTTCTTCATCTGCTGATAAATACGCAATTTCTTCTGTAACGGTCTTGTTAGCCTTATCCACTTTACGATAAGGTGTTTCAATGAAACCATAACGGTTTATTTTTGCATATGAAGATAAGGAGTTAATTAATCCAATGTTTGGACCTTCTGGTGTTTCAATTGGACACATACGACCGTAGTGAGAGTAGTGAACGTCACGCACTTCATAACCAGCGCGATCACGTGTTAACCCTCCCGGTCCTAAAGCAGAAAGACGACGCTTGTGAGTCAATTCACCCAATGGATTGGTTTGATCCATAAATTGTGATAATTGAGAAGAGCCAAAGAACTCTTTAATAGCCGCTACAACTGGACGGATATTAATTAACTGTTGCGGTGTCATTGTTGAAATATCTTGTAAGGACATTCTTTCACGGACTACTCTTTCCATACGCGATAAGCCAATACGGAATTGATTTTGCAGTAATTCACCGACTGAACGAATACGACGGTTGCCCAAATGATCAATATCATCTGTTGAGCCCACTTGTTCATTTAATAATAAATAGTAGTTCATTGACGCGATAATATCTGCTGGGGTTAAGTGATGCACTCCTTCAAGATTAGCGTTACCGACAATATTAATCACACGGTCCGAATCAAGAGGGGAGTATACTTTGACCACTTGCAAGTCAATCGGTTCACCAATCACACCATCTGGTGAAGGAGTATAAGTATAAACATTCAAACCATTATCTAAATAAGGGATTAAACGTTCAATATCTCCTGCAGAAAGTTCAGTTCCTTCTGTGAAGAGTACTTCACCTGTTTCTGGGTCTGCCAAAGTTTCTGCGAGTGTCATTCCTAAAAGACGGTGCTTTAAGTGGAGTTTTTTATTAATCTTATAACGTCCAACTGGCGCTAAATCATAACGTCTTGGATCAAAGAAACGAGCCGTTAATAAGTTACGTGAAGAATCTGCTGTCTTCGGCTCACCAGGACGTAGGCGTTCATAAATATCTTTCAAGGCTTCTTCAGCACGGGAGTCAGAAATGTTTTTATGGACATCTTTAGCTAAAGTGTCATTCAATAGGGTAGTTTCAGATAAGATTTCAACAATCTCGTCATCTTCGCCAAAACCAAGTGCACGAATTAAGGCTGTAATTGGCAATTTACGTGTCCGGTCAATTCTGACATAGGCAATTCCTTTAGCATCCGTTTCAAATTCTAGCCAAGCTCCTCGGTTAGGAATAACGGTTGAAGCAAAAGTATGTCTTGATTTTTTGTCTACTTTATCATGGAAGTAGACACCTGGAGAACGTACTAATTGTGAAACAATAACACGTTCTGCCCCATTAATGATGAAGGTTCCCATATCCGTCATAATTGGGAAATCGCCAAAGAATACTTCTTGTTCTTTTACTTCACCAGATTCCTTATTAACTAAGCGCAAATTAACATAGATTGGTTTAGAGTAGTTGGCATCGTGGGAACGAGCTTCCTCTACTGTATATTTAGCCTCTTGAAATGAGTAATCATGGAAATAAAGTTCTAAATTTTCTGTATGATCGACGATTGGCGAGATATCTTGGAACATGGTCTTTAATCCTTCTTCTAAAAACCATTGATAGGAATCGGTTTGGATTTCAATCAAGTTTGGTAATTCCAAAACCTCATCAATTCGTGCATAACTACGACGTTCTGCTTTTTTACCATATTTCACGATATGATGCTGACTCAAACAATTCACCCCTCTTTAATATTACGTAGCGAATGGTGATTCTTCTGGGCTTGCTTTAACTATCGACCAGCAGATTACAATATGTTTACAAATATTATAATTTGATAACAAAATGCTTTTTGTCCTTTTTAAGGGCAAAAAAAAGACAAAAGAATTGATTTTAATCGCCTAAGCTTCCTCAATCTTTTGTTTACTCTGCCAAAATCGCCGACCGGACAATATTTCGGTGCCATTTTGAATTCAATGTTCACGCTATGCGTTATTCAATATTACACTTATTTTTTATCAAAGTCAAGACTTTCTTTCTCAGACTTTAAAAGCAAAAGACCACTCGAATTAAATTAGCAAGTGGTCTTATAAATATAAAATCTTAAATTTCTTTTTCTAATAAAACTTTCGCATTATTGGTGTTGGTTAAGCCGACAAAGAGGTCGCTTTCTTCAATAATAAAGTCTGGATTGACATTAATATCAAATCCTTCTTCAATACGAGACTTAATCGCAATCAAATTAATATCATAACGGCTTCTAAAATTTATTTCTTCAATCGTCTTCCCTATCCAATTCTTACGAGCGGTAAATTCAACAATGTGGCTCTGAGCGTCTAATTGAATTAAATCGAGTACCGAATCATTGGTCAGTTCATTACCAATCCGAATCCCCATATCTGTTTCGGGTAAAATAACGCGATCAACGCCTAATTTCAAAAGCACTTCTTTATACTCTTCTTTGCGCGTTTTTGCGATAATGGTCGGTACTTCTAACTTTTGCAAAGATAATAAGGTAGTAATCGTATTATCAAACTTTGAAGAGGAGGCAATAATTGCCATTTGTGCTTCACCAACTCCGGCTTCTTTTAATACTTCATACTTGGTAAAGTCACCTTGTACAGCTACTTCCACCTTACTAGCAATAGCTTCAACTAGCTCCATGTCGCGATCAATCACGATTACTTGCTTGTGGTTTTCCGCTAAAGTTTTGGCTAAGGATGTTCCGAATAATCCGAGACCTAAAACTGCTGTGATTTCTTTTTTCATGAAAGTTTCTCCCTTTCTATCCTATCATCAAGTTACCATGCGGGTATTTAATCTTTGATGGCTTTCTTCCCATACTCGCTGACCAAAAAATAGTTAACAACCCGATTCGACCAATAAACATCATAAAAATTAAAACGGTTTTACCAATACCAGTTAAATTAGGGGTTAAACCCATACTTAAACCAACTGTTGAAAAGCAAGAGACAACTTCTACTACTACATATTCGATGCCGAATCCTGGAGGAATTGTTTCTGTTATTAACAAGATCATGGTGACAAAGGTAATTAAGCTTAAGCCTGAAATTAAAATAAAGATGGCCTTCAAAATAGCTCCTTCAGGGATGGTACGCTTAAAGATAACCGATCCTCTACGACGAATAGCTGAAGAAGAAAAAATTAAAAGACTTGCTAAAGTAGTGGTCTTAACCCCACCCCCGGTGGATCCCGAAGAAGCGCCTAGAAACATTAAGACAATGGTTAAGAAAATACCGGCAGATGATAAAGCGGTATAGTCCACATTCGAAAAGCCAGCGGTTCGTGGTGTCACCGCTAGAAAAAGATAGTTTACAAGTCTAATAAAGAAGGGTTGGTCCTTAAACAAAGGACTAGGTTGTTCAGTTAGAGCGAATAATACTGTTCCTAAAAGGAGTAAAATAGCCGTTGTAGTCAAAACTATTTTAGTATGCCACAATAATTTACGATTGCGATAAAAGGTTAGCAAATCTCGCCAAACAATGAAACCTAATCCACCAATGATAATCAAACCCATACAAGTTAGGAGAACTAAAGGATTGTCTTGGAAACCAATCATAGAATCTCCCAACAAATCAAAACCGGCATTACAAAAGGCGGACACACTATGAAAGATGGCATAATAAGTTCCTTTTAACCAGCCAAAGCGTGGAATAAAGTCAATTCCTAATAAAGCCGCCCCAATAATCTGTACAATCAAAGAGAATTGGATGATATAGCTCAAAAGATTTCTAACTTCAGAAATATCGGAGATATTTAAAGATTCAAGTAAAACTTTATGCAGTCTTAGATTTATTTGCTTGCCCATATAGATAAAAACGGTAACCCATAAGGTCATAAATCCAAGTCCACCAATTTCAATTAAAACTAGAATAATCGTTCGTCCAAAATAATTCCAATGGTCTGTAGTGTTAACTGTTACATTTCCCGTTACACAAACAGCTGAAACAGCTGTAAACCAAGCATCAATTAGCTTCGTCCATTCACCTGATCGACTAGCTAAAGGAGTGGCTAATAGTATTCCTCCAATAAAGGAAATCACGACAAACGTCAGCACAATATAAATAGGAGCTGAAATCTGAGTAACATAATTTTTAACTTTATCGAACAAATAAACGCTTCCCCTCTAATCAATAATGACTTTTTAAAACCAATGTGTTTAATCTTGAAACAACTTGATGGATTGTAAAATCCAATAGCCTTTAGAGCGATCGATTTCACTGACATTACCAAATGTTTCTTCCATAAACTTTTTCATACTGGGTGCCCCTTGTTTTTTCTGGATAACCAGCCATAACTGTCCTTCCTCTTTTAGTGCTTGATAGGCTTGGGTCACAAATTGCTGAACAATAGTCTTACCAGCTCGAATAGGTGGATTAGTTAAAACATAATCATAAATTGGCTCGAAATTATGAGTGACAACATCTGCTTGTATAAAATCCAGATTTGTCACTCGATTCAACCGCATATTTTCCTTAGCTAATGCCAAGGCTCGCTGATTAACTTCCAAACCCAACACTTGAAGTGACTGCGATTGATCAGCAATAGCAACCGAAATTGGCCCATAACCTGAGCCTAACTCCAATAGTTGGCCGGAATTTATACTTTGATTAAGCTTTAAAAAATTTTCTATCAAGAGGCGCGAACCAAAGTCCACTCTACCTTTGGAAAAAACTCCCGCATCGGTAGAAAACTGATAACTTTGGTGAAAAAGCTGTGCTTCAATATAACGTTCATCATGACTGCTTTGTGGTTGCTGACTATAATAATGATCGGACATAAATACACCCCTTGCTTGAATCGATCTCATATATCTTAACATTATTGCTAAAAAAGTGATATAATTTAATTATTATCATGCTTAAGTAATTAAATATTTTCTATAAGAGTTAAACCATTACTAAGCTTTTTAGAAAGGAAGTTTACAGTGAAATTATTAAATAAAAAATTGTTCCTACTAATGTCAGTCTGTTTCTTACTAACTGCTTGCCAACTAAATGATTCTAAAATAGACAAACAAGAAAATCCAATCACAAATCAAAAAAGCAAGATTGAAAAAAGCGACTACATTGGAGAAGATGGTCAAGTTTCTTTTAAGGAAGACCTTATTCTTTTAAACTTAGATAAAGAAACGAAAGAAAAAGTCTATAAAGAGCTAGACAAGATTGAAAAATATGCCGGTGAAGTAAGTATCGCCCCTTTAAAGATGTCTAACCTTTCTAAAATAGAAGGTCAAACTGCTTATGAAGCAGTTATCGAAGATTCTAAAAATGAAGCCAAACTAATCTATGTAGGTTTTGATTCTTGTCCATATTGTCGTGTTTTTCTACCTAAGTTAAATCAATTAGCTAAAGAAATGAACCTAAATTATCATTATTATAATACCGATGAGCGAATGGAGGATGATAATTTCCGTGATGTTGTCGATAATTTCTTTGAAATTTCCACGGTTCCCCAACTGCTCATTGTTAAAGATGGTAAAGTAGACAGTAAATTGGAAAACTCCAATTCAATGGCTGACTTAGAAAAATTCCTTCTAAAGCTTAATTAATTAAGCTATTTAAAAATCGCCCTCATCTAAATTGAGGGCGATTTTTTAACCAATCTCTAATTTTCCATCGTTGTTTCTTCTGAGTCTTCTAAATAACTTTCCATCTCTTCACTTGATTCTTCTTCTATTTCAAGAGGAGTCATGGTCACTTCTTTTTCAGTATCAGATATTACTTCTTCTGAGAATGTAAACTCACCAGGAAAAGCCTCTTCTACAGCCATTTGAATCTCATCGATAAACTCACCTGTTAATTCATCAGCTTTAACGATATATTGATATTCTTCGCGATCTGCCTCATATTGAACTTCAAAGGTTGCTTCATCGTAAGTTAGCGCTTGGGTTTCGGTGCCTGGTCGAATACCTAAGATGATATCGAATTTATCGTCCACTTTGATCATTTCTCCAGCAACAAAAAGATCCGGATAAATCAGTAATTGCTTCTCTAAGTATTCCTCCGCTGCTTCTTCTGTTTCAAATTCACTCGAAATATAGAATAAAATGTAGCGTCCTTTTTCTTCAACCTCTTCTGCATAGGTCACTCGAACCAAAATAAAGTCTTCATCAATGATTTCTTTTTCAGCAATAAAGCGGTCTTTTGTCGCTTCATCTTCTTCAATCAATTGAATAAAATCATCCGCTTCTGACTCTTCTTTGAAGACATTAGCATTAAAAGTAATGAATTCTCCCTCAAATAAGTCAATCTCTTCTTCTACTTCCGTCTCTTCTTCCATTTCAATACTTGTTTCTGGTATCTTAATCACTTCAATATCTTCTGGTCGATTGGAAGGCTGTGGGCGACTTGGAATATAAGGTTGAGTTGGTCTAGGGTTTGGATTAGGTTGGGGCTGGCTAGCAACCGTTGTTACAGTCGTTTCTGTAGTTTGAACAGTTGTTTCTTTTGGGCTTTCAACTGTAGTGTTAGCAACAGTTGTTTCTTTCTCTTCAGACTCACCGCTACCATTGTTAGGCTTAGTTGTAGTTTCATTTTGAGGTTTACTAGGTGCAATCGTAGACTCCTGTGGTGCAGGCTGATTTCCTTCGTTTGCGGGTGGGGTTTGCTCAGTGTCCGGCTTATTTTCAGTGTCATCCTGAGCAAAAATTGTCCCCACGCATCCAAACGTTAAAACGGTAACTACTAAAAGATTAATAAGTTTATTCTTCATTCTATTTTCTTCCTTTCTTATTTAGCGACGGAAACCTAAAACAATTAAGACAATTCCTAAAAGGAATAAAACAACTGCAACTCCTATAGTTACAATAGAAACATTATCTTCAGAAATCCCTAGGTTCATTAACTTTTCCTTTAAGTTTATCTGTGTTAAATAGTCATCAACTTTGGTGTTGAATTGAGAAAATAGATTTCCTGCCATGTTTGAGCCGTTATCATCACTTTCTACACTCGCTTGCCTCTCAGATAAAGGTAGTTGGCGAAGTGTCACTAACGTTTTGCCATTTTCTTCTACACTTTCAAAACTGAATTCACCAGGAAAACGTTCTTCAATGGCTTGACGATAAGGGTCATCACCATTTGATTCTAATTCATACTGATAAGGCTCTCTTTGATCATAGTATTCAATTTCTTGCTTAGCTGTATCGATACCAAAGCCATCTGCATTGGCATTAACTTTCAAAGCAAAAGCCAGATCATATCCATCACCTTGTGATGTCAGTTCACCTTTTTCAAACAAATCGGGATAATATAATAAATGTTTATCCAAGACTTCTTGGGCTTGACTTTGATCGGAAATATTGACTGGAAAATATAAAACAATCAGTTGACCATCTTCTTTAGCACTGTCACGATAATTAGCTGAAAGTAAAAAGCGACTCTCTTCAGAGACATCCTCTAAAATTATCTGATCATTCAGACTTGAATCATTCTTTACATAATCGGCGAAGTTTTCCAATGATTCTTGATCTTCAAATTCATTTAGGGGATAGACAACAATATCCGTTTCAAACAAACCTTCTTCCACTGTATTGCTAGATGCTTTTTGCTCATTCTGGCCAGCAGATGATTCGTCGTCAGAATTAGTAGATTCTTCTACTTTCTTTAAGTCTGACGGAAGGGCAGGTCGTGGAATGAAAGGGTCAGAAGTTGCTTCTACCATCAAGTTAGAACAAGTATAAAGACTGAACAGGAACCCTATTAACAAACAATAAAAAAAACTCTTTTTCTTTTGCATAAACCGAACTCCTCTAAATTTGTTAACTACATTATAACAGTCTTATACCTTTTTTAATAATAGAAACTTTGAATTTTTTAAAAAAGAGACCTTAACAAAGTCCCAAACAATCAGTCCCAATAATCCGAATGCAGGGTAGTTTCATAAAGGGGATCATAAGCAAGTTTTTGCCTATACTATTCAAACAGCTTGCGATTGCAAGGGGGTGGGTATTAGCTTATAGTGTCTACTCTAGAAATACCCACTATACGCAAGTATTTCGATTACTATTTAAAAAGATTACTCTTTTTAATTCCACTCATCTCATTGCAGAGGCGAGCTATAAAACGCCCACCATCGTTCAATTTCTTTTAAACCAATCCACCATACCAGTGTTTCCTTATACGCGACCAAGACGTAAACCCGAGCATAGAGAGTGTATCTATGATGAATACTATGACTGTTATTTAGATGAAAAAATGGGGTCTATCATTCTACGACCACTAATCAAAAAGGCTATCGAGAGTACAAAGCCTCTCGTCAAGATCAGGAGAACAATCAAAATAAATGTGTAATTAGCCGACATGTGTGGCAAAAAACCCTTGAAAGGTGTGAGGATATCAGGTATTCAGAGGGTATGCGTGCTCTTTATAAAGAATCCAAAGAGTCCGCTGACAGAATATTCGGCACTGCTAAAGAACATCATGGCTTTCGATAGACGCATTTTATTGGAAAAATCTTGATGGAATTTAAAGCAGGGCTCACTTTTACTTGTTTAAACATGAAGAAATTGGCAAATATACTAGAGATGAAGAGCTAGAAAGGCTTCGATTTTTTATTTTACAGGAAACTTTTAAGACAAATAAAGACAAACCCTTCCTTGAGAGTTACTCAAATAGGGTTTGTCTTCAATCTGAGAGCAAAATTATCTTGCTCTTTTAAATAGCTGCTATTAAATTAACTATGCTTCTTCACGTTTCTTAGCAACTAAGCCTAATCCTGCTAATACAGATAATGCTGCTGCACCATAAATTGCGAAGGTTGAACCTTCACCAGTTTGTGGTAATTCAGATTTAGATCCACCATTAGATTCTGGTTTAGATTCTGGTTTAGATCCTGGTTTATCTTCTTCGTGATCACCTTTATTTTGATCTTCTTTATCTTCTTTATCTAACTTATTTTCATCTGCAGCGATTTGATCTTCAATATCTTTGATTTTGTCTAAAGCTTTATCAGTGTCATTCATAACTTCTTTAAGAGCAGCTTCGTGTTCTTTACCGATTTGGTTGACAACTTTAGCAGCATCTACGTTTTCACACTTAGCAAGGTTAGCGATTTCTACTAAAAGCTTAGAAACTTTTACGTTAGCTTTTTTAGCATTAACTTGAGCGCCTAATAAAACTGCTTCTTGCTTCTTACGAGCTTTAACTGCTGCTTTGTGAGCATTCATAGTAGTCTCTACATTTGGTTCTACTTGAGCTAATTTAGTAGCTGCTGCTGTAGCTTTTTCTTCTGCTGCATCTAAAGCTTTTTGAGCTGCTGGGATTTTCCCAGTTTCTTTATAATTATCATTTGTTTCATAGTCAAATTCCAAGTTTTGAATGGCTGTGTTGTATTTATTTACAGCTGTTTCATCTGCTGTTGATTTAGTATTCATCGCTGCTGATTTAACTGCAAGGAATTCTTTTTCTGCAATTTGAACAGCGTTTTTAGCATTATTATGGTTAGTTTCCCATGCTGTAACTTTAGCTATTAATGCTTGATGAGCTTCTTCAGAAGCATCTTCATTTGTATCTGTTGTGGTTTCATAAGCTTCTAATACAGCTTTTGCATTATTCCATTCAGTTAATGCATTTTTTTCTTCTGTTTTAGCTGAGTCAACCTTAGCTTGAGCTGCTCCAACAGTGTTCTCATAAGCTTTTTGAGCTGCAGCTTTTTCTTGTTTCATTAATTCTTCTGCTGCTTTTTTAGCATTAGAATATTCTTTTTTTAATTGATCAAAATGTTTTTGAGCTGCATTTAATTCTGCTTTAGCTTCTTTATCAGCTGCTACTGCTTCATCATAAGCTTTTTTAGCTTCTTCATGTGCTGCTTCTGCTTCTTTTTCAGCATTTAATAATTCTGCTAATTTTTCTTCTGCTGCAATAACTGCTGCTTCTGCGTCACCTTTAGCTGTATTAGCTGCATTTAATTGATGTCCTGCTTCAGCTAATTTAGCTTGAGTTTGCTCTTTAGTGTAACGTACAGCGCACTCATTCGTTTGAGTTTGTGCGTTTACTGATGTTGCTACTGGCATTCCTGCTGCTGCAACAGTTAATGCTGCAACTGAAGTTAATAATAATTTTTTCATTTATTATACCTCTTTCTTTTTTTGTTTTTTACTTTTCTAGCGACGGCTGGAAAGCTTTTTGCATTCCTTACTTTTAATATTAACAAACTTCTAAATAATTTTCAAGGCTTTTTAAAGATAAAATTTAAAAACTTTAGGAATTCTTTAGAGTTTTGTTAGTACTTAAGTTTGAATAAGCATTTAACTTTCTTCCGACATGAATAATTATAACTTTCTCTTAAAGAATAGCAAGTAAATCTAAAGTTTTTAAAGATACAATTCGGTTTCAAATATTACAAGTATTGTAATGTTTGATTCTTTAATGTAAGTCTTCCCTTAAGATTGGAATTTCGACCCGAAAGACAAGATCTTGATCTTCCACAATTCCATAAGCTACCCCTTGATGAAGGGCAACCATATTGCGTACAATCGCTAACCCTAAGCCTGATCCCGGTTTTTGAGAGGTCCGTGAGCTGTCAGCTCGATAGGATCGTTCAAATACTCGTTCCAAATCTTCCTCATTCAATAAGGTGCCATTATTTCGAAACTCGATAACCACCCATTTTTCTGTTTTAATCGTATCCAGTCTGTTTTTTTGATAGCGAGTATATTTTTTATACTCTTGATCAGTCATTTCTGTCACTAATATTTTTTGATAAGTGGCACCTTCTCCGTATTTAAAAGTGTTGGTTATAAAGTTGTTAAATACTCTTACCATTTTTTCAGGATCAATTTCTAATACCAAGTCACTTGGTGTGACTTGACAGAACATTTCAATCCCTGCTTGCTTGGCTTGCAAATTAAAGTCAGCAAGCACCTGTTCTGTAAAAGCTTGCATAGCTATAGCTTGTTTATTAACTTTTGCAGTCGTTTGTTGGGTGGAAGTATATTCAAACAGATCATTGATTAATACTTGCATACTTTTAGCTTTACTATGCACTGTTTTTATATAAGAGGCCAGTTCTTCTTGAGTTAAATCTGAGCTGTCTTGAATCAGTCTTAAATACCCAAGTATTGAGGTAAGTGGCGTTCGAATATCATGACCTATATTATTCATTAATTCATCTTTTGTTTTCTCGGTCTCGTCTCTTTCCTTAAAAGCTTGATTAATAGAGTCCATCAGGGTGTTCACATCCTGAGCCAAAGTGACATAGTCTCCAATTCCCTCATTGGGAATTCTCAGGTCATACTTGCCTTTAGCCATGGCGGAAATATATTTACGAATATACCTTAAAGTAATCCGATTTCTTTCATGAATATATCTAAAAGTCACTGTAATAAATAAAGTAGCAAGATAAAGACCAATTAATATTTGATTACTTTTATTATAGAGTGTATATGCGATAATGTTATCTTTCAAATTTGTTTTAATGGTCCATCCTAAATTGAATGTTAAAAAATTTAAGAGTTGTTGATAGCTAAACATTAGCACAAGATAAATAAAGGAAACGGTACCAGCTACTATAAATAGATTTATCGTCATTTCAATGCGGTCGCTTTTACTTAGTTTAAAACTTTTAAAAGAAGGAATTAGTCCAGCCTTTTTTTCTTCATTCTTATTTATCAATCTTATAGCCCACTCCCCACACGGTTTGAATAACTTTCTCGCCGCCAGTTGCTTCTTCTATTTTATTTCTGAGGTTACTTACATGGACCATTACCGTTTTAGTAGAAGCAGAGGAATTATCCTTCCAAACACTATTAAGAATTTCATCAGCAGACCAAACTTTCCCCCTTTGCTCGGCAAGTAACTGTAAAATTTCAAATTCCAGACCTGTTACTTTAATTTCTTCTCCTTCAGCAGTCATCACTTGATGTCCTTTAGTATCGATTGTGACTGCTCCTAGATTAATAAAGTCTTTACTGTCTTTTTGCGCTAAAGAATGAGCATTCACACCTTGACGTCTTAAGATACTCTTGACTCTAGCGACTACCTCTAAAGGTTCAAAGGGTTTAGTAACATAATCATCGGCTCCTGCAAGCAAGCCAGAAATTTTATCGGTTTGAGTCTGATTAGCTGAAATAAAAATAACTGGAATGTCTACATTTTTATGACGCATGGCTTCTAATACTTCCATCCCCGTCATTTTAGGCATCATAATATCTAAAAGAGCGATATCTAATTCAGGATGTAAGTTAATTATTTCTAAAGCTTCTTCTCCGTTATTAGCTAATATACACTCATATCCCTCATTACGCATATAAATATGTAATAAATCTAAAATTGCTTTGTCATCATCTGCAATTAATAACTTGACCATTTTCTTCCCTCCTCAATCTTTCTCTTCCATTATAGCCCAACTTTTTAAATTTATCTTTAAAAAGGGAAAAACCTGATCAGAAGATCTGACCAGGTTAATATAGATGGGATAGAGAAATTATTTAACTTCTACAGATCCACCAACTTCTTCAATTTTAGCTTTCAATTCTTCAGCGTCTTCTTTAGAAATGCCTTCTTTGATTGCTTTAGGAGCGTTGTCTACTAATTCTTTAGCTTCTTTCAAGCCCAAGCCAGTAGCTTCACGAACCACTTTGATTACTTTAATTTTAGCGTCGCCAGCTGAATTTAATACTACGTCAAATTCAGTTTGCTCTGCAGCAGCTTCGCCACCGCCAGCAGCAGGTCCAGCTGCAACAGCTACAGGAGCCGCAGCAGATACGCCAAATTCTTCTTCAATTGCTTCTACTAATTCGTTTAATTCTACAACTGTTGCTGATTTGATATCTTCAATAATTTGTTCAATATTTAATGCCATTTTGGTTTCCTCCAAATATTTTTTTAGTTTATATTGTACTTATGCGACGAGCGAGCGATTTAGGCAGCACCTTTTTTGTCGATAATTCCGTTCAAAGCGTAAACCATTTGTTGTGCTGGGTTTGCTTGAGAAAGGACAGATGCCACATTGCGCATTGGCGCTTGCAATACAGATAGTAACATTGAAAGTAATTCTTCGCGACCAGGCATTTTCGCTACTTGTTCAATCATTTCTTTAGTAGCTGCTTGACCTTCAACAATTCCGCCACGAATTTCAAGAGTTTCATTGTCTTTAGCAAAGTTTGCTGAAATTTTCGCTGGATTTACGACGTCATCTGAGAAGACAATCGCTGAAGGACCCTTGAATAAATCTTGAGGAACTTCGATTCCTGCTTTTTCAGCCGCACGACGAAGCATTGTGTTTTTCACAACCTTCATTTGAACGCCTGCATCACGTAATTGTTTACGGTAGTCTGTTACTTCTTCAACCGTTAAGCCAAGATAATCCACTACAACGATTGTTGCAGAGTTTTTCATATCTTCAGCAATTTTTTCAATTTCTTGAGCCTTTGCATTTAATACTGCTTCTTTAACCATGTTTCTTCTTTCACCTCCATCAAATAGGTATAGAGATTTTTTAAAATTAAAAATCTCTATGTCACCTAGACATAGAGATAGCTTCCTGTTTAACGGGAACTTCCTCGGTAAGAAATTAAGGCTTAGCCACTTACTGTCTTAGGTCGTTTAAAATACTTATTTATCATAGTGATAAACAAATTATTTGTCAATATGAAATTATAAACTTTCGACGTTAATCTTGATTCCGGGTCCGAAAGTGGTTGCTAAAGCTAAATTAGTAATATAAGTTCCTTTAGCTGTAGCTGGCTTCACACGCATAATTTGCTCATGAAGTGCTTTGAAGTTTTCCACTAATTTTTCATCTTCAAAAGATACTTTACCAATTGGAACATTCACGATACCTGCTTTATCTGCACGGTAAGTTACTTGTCCAGCCTTGATATCGTTAACGGCTTTGGTTACGTCCATTGTAACGGTACCTGTTTTAGGGTTTGGCATTAAGCCTTTAGGTCCTAAGACACGACCCAAACGTCCAACTTGTCCCATCATATCTGGGGTAGCTACCATTACGTCGAAATCTAACCAACCACCGTTGATTTTATTAATTAGATCTTCTTCACCAACAAAGTCTGCTCCAGCAGCTTCTGCTTCAGCGGCTTTTTCACCTTTTGCAATAACTACCACTGTTTGTGTTTTACCTGTTCCATGTGGTAGCACCATTGCGCCACGAATTTGTTGGTCTGCTTTTTTAACATCGATATTTAAATTGTAAGATACTTCAACAGAGGCATCAAATTTTGCAAAATCAATTTCTTTTGCTAATGCGACTGCTTCTGTTACATCATATTTCTTTGTACGGTCAACTTTTTCTCTTGCCGCTACATAGTTTTTGCTTTTCTTAGCCATTTGTTTTTCCTCCTATATTTGTGGTTATTCGGGGTTTCCCTCCCACACCCGATAGAAACGGGGCGAGAAGCTACCTTGGCGCTTAGTCTTCGACTGTAATCCCCATTGAACGGGCAGTTCCTTCAACCATACGCATAGCAGCTTCTACATCGGCTGCATTTAAGTCTGCCATTTTAATTTCTGCGATTTCACGGACTTGATCACGTGTAACCTTTCCGACTTTGTTCTTGTTAGGTTCACCTGAAGCCTTTTTCAAGCCAACAGCTTTTTTCAATAGGATTGGAGCTGGTGGTGTTTTAGTAATAAAGGTAAATGAACGGTCTTCATAGACATCAATAACAACTGGAATAATCATTCCTTGTTGATCTTGAGTACGTGCGTTAAATTCCTTCGTAAAGGACATGATATTAACGCCGGCTTGACCTAACGCTGGTCCTACTGGTGGAGCTGGGCTCGCTTGACCTGCAGGGATTTGTAATTTTACTTGAGTGACAACTTTTTTAGCCACGAATATTCCTCCTTATGTCAATTTTCGTGATGTGGTAATTGGAGCTTTTATCTTTTTTAAACTTGCTCCTCCCACCCAATGCATGGTTTGAATACATGCATTGCAATATTATAACGGAAGGCTTATGAGATTGCAAGAAGTTTTTAAATAGCTTTTTCTTGTTTCGGACATTTATTGATTAAGTAAATACAAGCAGCTACTAAAATAACTGTAACCACAAGACCCCCCTCAAATCCAAAGTCTCCACCATTGATCAAACTGGCCTCAGCTTTGGATTTAGTTAGTAATAGTGTGCCCGGTAATACCAATCCACTCACTTGGGCCCCAAAGACCACACCCATTATAAAATTCCAAAAGGAATGAGCTGCTCCTGTTAACCACATATTATCAGTATTATAGAATAATAAGGAAAAGAAAATACCGGCTAAGGCAATGTTAACTAAGGCTAAAACTGTAACTCCTGGATTGCCATAATGCAACAAACTAAAGAAGATGGAGTTTATCAAAATGGCAAGAGGAACTCCCCAAGCGGCTGCCAAGCCATTCATCAAGTAACCTCTCAAGAGGATTTCTTCAGACATTCCTTGGATCATAAAGCCGACTAATAAGAGGATAAACGCCACTCCATCGGCCTGAGGGTTCATTTGGACAGAGATCGTCCCCATCAAAAGATTAACTAAAAAAATAAAGAACATTAAGGCGGCAGCAATTACGACGCCCATCCCATATTTTTTTAGGAAATTATCTTTATAAAAGCCAAAGGAGTTAAGTCTGCGTCCTTGCAACCATTTAGCCAAAAGGACCGTTGTAATAATAGTAATAATCGTTAAAAATAGTTCTAAATAAACCATTAATGGCTCGTTTAACAGTGCTTGACCTACATCTTCGGTTAAAAAGGAATCACCAAATTTCATATAGATTAATGGACCAATTAAAAAAACTGAAATAAGTGAAGCAAATAGTAAACTAACAAGATTTATAAGCGCAGTAAAAGCAATAACCCTAAATGGTTTTTTGCCTGCTTGTTTCTGCGTCAACTGCATCGATTGATTGAAAGGCCAGTTCATAGTTTTCCTCCTATAAAAATCTAAAAAGTCTTTTGCTTTATTTGATAACGCAAGTAACGTATGTATACGGCTAAGGTCAGAATAAATACAACCGCAATCACAAGATAAAAGAAGTTATGTCTTAATCCAAAGGATGAACGAGGATAATGATGATAGAGTAGCCCTAATTGAAAGATTAAAACAGCCGGCATAATTGCCTGGTTACCATAACGTGCATACAAGTAGCTACTTCCGGCTGCAATAGCAAGAATTAAAAGGCAAGCAAGTGCTATCATCCACCCATTATGACTGTTTAATCCTTTACTCACTAAATAGCTATAAAAAATATGGGCCGTCATACTGATCAACCAACCGGTATGAAGACCAATGGGAAGCTTTAATAGCCAACTTGGTTCGTTCAGGGAGCTTTTATATGAAATTAATTTCATAAAAGAAATAATCCGTCTCAAATAGAGCACCATAAGGATGAAGGTAAATAAATATAATTGTTGCGACCATATCAAAAGATAGACTGTATGGTAAAAAGATAATTCAACTAATTTGGGAGCCACTAACAGTGAATAACTCTGATCAAAAGTTGTAAAAGCCTGTCTCCGTTGTCCCGCAAATAAACCAAACGCTTCCCATAGAATAATGATTGGCCAGAGATAAAAAGTGAATTCTACAGGAAGCAAAACATGAGGAACTTCCTCTAAGACTTGGTTCAAGCTGATGGATTCGATAAAACTGGCATCAAAAACCAACTGTAAGCACAAAACCAAGAGATACATCACCATGGCTAAACGAAAATAGAGGATGTGGTGGTCAGTCTTTTGTTTCATGAAACCACCTAATTAAAGATTATCTTTGCGCACTTGCATAAAGTCCAATTCGGCTACTGTTTCACGACCAAACATTTCAATAACTACTTTAAGTTTTTGATTTTCTTCACTGATTTCTTCGATTTCTCCAGTCATTCCTGAGAAAGCGCCATCGATAATTTCAACTAAATCGCCCACTTCAACTTCTAATTGAACTTTCTGAGCAGGCTTATCCCCCAAGATCGCTTCCATTTCCTCAGGTAAAAGAGGTGCCGGCTTAGATCCAGCGCCATGTGAGCCTACAAATCCAGTCACGCCTGGCGTATTACGAACAATAAACCAAGACTCATCAGACATCACCATTTCAACTAACACATAACCTGGGAAGGTCTTTTGAATCTTTGTTTTCTTCTCTCCATCTTGCATTTCGGTTACCTCTTCTTCAGGTACTACCACATTGAAGATAAAGTCTTCCATATTCATACTTTCTGCTCGCATCATAATATTCTCTTTTACTTTATTCTCATAACCAGAATAAGTATGCAAAACGTACCATTCCTTATTAGATTCCATAGTTAAATCTCCTTTAATTAATTTCTTGTAAAATAAAAAACCTACAAGGGTGTAGGTTTTATTTGTATTCTATTATAACATGCTTAAGCAAATAATAAATATTTTTATGATTATGCGCCTAGACTAATTAACCAGTCGATGAAATTGCCAAATACAAAATCTGTTAAAGCAAAGTATAATCCAAAGAAAATAATCATCATAATTACGGTCCAAGTAAATTTATTTACTTGCTTAGCTGTAGGCCAAGTTACTTTTTTCATTTCTTGGGCAATGCCTTTAATGTAACTCATTATATTCCTCTTTTCTATTTGGTTTCTCTATGAATCGTGTGTTTATTACAATTCTTGCAGAATTTCTTAATTTCTAATCGAGTGGTTTGGCCCGCTTGAGTTGGTATCATTTGATAATTACGGTTTCCACATTCACTACAAGCTAGTGACGCTTTCTTTTGAGCCATTTTCCCACCTCCGTCTTTTGTTTAGAATCATTAAGAATGATAAATAGAAATCTTTTAAATGTCAAGCTTAGCTTAGCATTTACTATCTTAATTCAATTTATCTTTAACCTCTTCAACAAATTTTTTACGCCCGGAACCACGGTAGAAATTTTGATAATGATCCGGTTCTTTGCGGTGAAAGTCTTGGTGATAGTCCTCTGCAAGGTAAAATGTTTGGGCTGGACTGATTGGCACAACAATCGGCTTTTTGAAAACTTGTGACGCTTCAAGTTCTGCTTTCGATTGTTCGGCTTCTTCCTTTTGGGCTTGGGTACTATAAAAAATTTCTGGTCGGTAAGAGGAGCCTCGATCACCGAACTGTCCATCTTTATCAGTCGGATCGACTGAAGACCAATAAATTTTTAGAAGTTCTTGATAGCTTATTTTACTAGGATCGTATTCGATTTTGACAGCTTCTGCATGACCCGTTTGTCCTGAGCAGACTTCTTCATAGGTAGGATTCACACTATCTCCACCCGTATAGCCAGAAGCTACAGAGATAACACCATCTCTTTCATCAAATGGATGAACCATGCACCAAAAACAACCTCCTGCAAAAATCGCCGTTTCTTTATTTTCCATAATTTTACCTCCCTTATTTAATTAAATAAATCCGTAAAGAATTTTCGAACAGCATTCCAAGTATTTTCGCCAGTATTTTGAACATTTCGCCAAGTTTTTTCTAAGATATTGGCTTCTTCGATATCTTCTGCTACTTTTACTGGCACATAATTTCCTCTACCGGACTTTAGAATAGGTAGACGATAATCAGCTATATCGACTTGCATTTTTCCTACAACCTTGCCTGCTTTAACAGGCGCTTTAACGTGATAATTGGTCACTTCTTGATTAGCTGTAAATTGATAAACCAGTCGTGGGGCCGTATCAATAATAGGTACCACTAATTGTAAGTTTGATCCATACATTAATTGTAACTTATTAACTTTGCCATTTTCCACTTTAATGGAGTCTAGGTGAGTAGCTAATGAATTTTCTTCAATAACTGTTTCAATGCGGAAGATATTTTGGGCCCTTTCAATCAATTCTCTACTAACTTGATAAAGCTTTTCGTTTTCACTGACACCTAATACCACTACTATTAGACGTAAATCATTCTTTTCTGTCGTTGCAACTAAATTATAACCATCTTCTTCTGATTTACTGGCAGTCAAACCATCAACATTCTCCATAGCATAAAGTGAATTAGCACTTTCAATTAGCAGATTGGGATTGGTCATTTCAAACTCATCGCTCGTATCTTCTTGAAAAAGCTTTTGATAAATCTGACTAGCTTCCATACATTCAGGGTATTCATTAATCAGATGATAGGCTATGGTAGCAACTGTTTGAGCAGTCATTTTGTTAGTTCGCCCTTGATAAATGCTTTCAGAATCACCCACTTGATAACGATCACTCACTCCAGTCACATTTATTAAATCAAAATCTTCTTCTCCCCATTCATTTAACTGTTCTTTCATTTGCTTAAGTGTTTCTGCTTCGGATCCGGTTAATTCTTCTGCTAAGGCTAAAGCCGCTCCTCTGGCAGCATTTAAACTAACAGCTTCCATTAAATCTTTTAAGGAATAAGACAAGTCTTGTCTTAAAGGAACATTCGGCAAATTATAATCTTGACTCAAAGCGTAAACCTCGTCCGATATCCATACCTCTTGATCACTGTCCAACTGACCTTGATCAATGGCTTGATACACCCTATATAATAAAAGTAATTGACTAAAAGAACCCACTTCAACTAGCTGGTCCACTTCATGCTTATAAAGGATTTGCCCATTGAGGCCGTCTACAATATAGGCCCCCTTTACTTCCTCAAAAACAGGCATCGCGTTTACCAGATTTTCAGCTATACTTTCTTCCGGCAGAGTATCCATTTCTTGCAAGGAAGCCTCATCAGTGGGATTTGAATCTTTCGATGTAGTCACAGCATAACCATCAGTTGATAGAAAGTTATTCATAAGTAATCCTAAGACAAGTATCCTTTTAATACCGTTTATAAGCAATGTTAGGCTCCACTCCTCACTCTTTATGCTCATTTAAAAGTTGCTTTTTCTATTATACCCAACTGAATAAAAAAAGGTAGTTCTCACTTTCCTATTAAAATAAGCTTTTCCTAATTTAGATACAGAGTTATTCAATTGTTAGCAGCTTTTAATTTTACTTGTCTTTTTTAAGTAAAAAATGATAGAAATTAATAAAAAAGTATCAAAGTCTATTGCAGTAGGCTTTGATACTTCAGTTTATCTTTATCTTGAATAGTTTGGTGCTTCCTTGGTGATATTAATGTCATGTGGGTGAGATTCAATCAGTCCTGCACCAGACATTCTTACAAATTGTGCTTCCTCACGCAATTCTTTAAGGTTAGCTGAACCGGTATAACCCATACCAGATCTTAAACCTCCAACCATTTGGAAGATAACATCTTCAACGGCACCTTTATATGCAACACGTCCTTCAATACCTTCAGGAACCATTTTGTTGGCTTCTGATTTTGATTGGAAGTAACGATCACTTGATCCTGAACGCATAGCAGCTAAAGAGCCCATGCCACGATAAGATTTGTATTTTCTACCTTGATAAATTTCCATTTCACCTGGTGATTCATCTGTTCCTGCTAACATAGAGCCGAGCATAGCCGCATGCCCACCCGCTGCAAGCGCCTTAACAATATCACCTGAATACTTAATGCCGCCATCAGCAATAATGGTCTTACCAAATTCTTTTGCTGCTGAAGCACATTCATAGATAGCAGTTAGTTGAGGAACTCCTACTCCGGCTACTACACGAGTTGTACAAATTGAACCAGGTCCGATACCCACTTTTACAATATCAACACCAATTTCAAATAAAGCGCGTGTCGCTTCGGCTGTTGCTACGTTACCAGCAATAATGGTTACATCTGGGTAAGCCTCTCTGATTTCTTTGACTTTACGAATCACGCCTTCAGAATGCCCGTGAGCGGTATCAATTACAATCGCATCAACTTGTTCTTTAATTAAGGCTTCTGCCCTTTCAAATGTATCACTAGTTATTCCAATGGCTGCCGCCACTAATAGTCTACCATGTTGATCTTTAGCAGCTTGAGGATATTGAATGACTTTCTCAATATCTTTTATAGTAATTAGACCTGAAAGACGTCCTTCATCATCTACTAGTGGTAATTTTTCAATCCGATTTTTATAAAGAATCTTTTCAGCTTCTTCTAGTGAAGTGCCAATGGCTGCTGTTACCAGATTCTCATGAGTCATGTGAGAGCCAATATTATCTTGATAATTTTCAATGAAACGCATGTCACGATTTGTAATAATACCTACAAGTGTCAAATCGTCTTCACTTTTTACAATTGGAACACCTGATATGCGGTAATGACTCATTAAATCTTCTGCTTCTTGCAATAGATTCTCAGGAGTTAAATAAAATGGGTCCAAGATAACGCCATTTTCCGAACGTTTTACTTTTCGTACTTCGTTTGCTTGATCTTCAATAGACATATTCTTATGGACAACACCTAATCCTCCCTGTCTGGCTATAGCAATCGCCATGTTCCCATCCGTTACGGTATCCATACTGGCTGATAAGATGGGAATATTTAGTTTTAAATTAGGGGCTAATTGGACTGATAAATCGACATCATTTGGTAATACCTCACTATGAGCTGGAACTAACAAGACATCATCAAATGTGTAACCTTCACGCGCAAATTTTGTTTCCCAAGATGACATTATTTTCCTCCTATATGTTTTTGATTCTCTACAAGCGATTCGACGATAATTTCCAACTAATTTAACATGTTAGTGGGAATGAAACAAGTTTTTTGCAGATGTTAGATTATGAGAAGTATTTAATGTTCGTCTTTTTATCAAACAGCATGCCCTTAAAAGAGTCCACCAACTATTTTCCACTTTCTCTTTAAGTAATAACGTAAGACCAAAGTAATTACACCCAGTATGATATAGCCCATAGGCGGTAAAATTGGGTTAATTACCGGCGGTATAAAGGCTTGACTTAACATAATTAAACCAATCCAAGCCATCATTGCAATTGTAGATGCCATGAAATAGCGCCCATAACCCTTTTGCCCTTTAGGAGCATCCAAGTCTGGTAAGACTTTTGCTGTTCGCATCATCGCATAACCACCGATAGCATAATTGAGGATAACTGTTAGGATACCCATATAGAAATTTTCTTGAACATTTGAACTCCCACTTAAACCAAATACACCCGTTATTAGGGTGAAAATAGCTCCTAACATTAACCCACCATCGACAGCAATTTGCCAATCCGGTGACTTCTCTTTTTCTTCATGCTCTTTTACTGCTTTACTAATAATAATCTGACTAGTTTCACTAGGCGTTCCATAAATATGTTTAGCAGTATGACCATCTTTTTGCCCTTCTAAAAGTGTATCTACCATTTCCAAATAAACTACTTGACAATTTGCTTGTGATATTTGTTCTTCTTTTAAGTAGCGATCAATGTCTAGCATAAATTTTAGATTGCGTTTGGTTAACTGGTCCACCTTTTCTTGTGGTACCCCAGTTAATATCGAGCTTTCTTGACTTTCAACAACCACTTGATTTTCAAGTGGTTGGCTATTTGAGACTTCTTCTACAACTTTTTCTTCTTGCTGATCTTTCATTGAATTTCCTCCTATACATTAAAGCGAAAGAGCATAATGTCTCCATCTTTAACTATATACTCCTTACCTTCTGAGCGATAGAGGCCTTTTTCTTTTACTGCTTGCTCAGAGCCATACTTCACTAAATCATCATAAGCCATGGTCTCTGCACGAATAAATCCGCGTTCAAAATCTGAGTGAATCACACCGGCTGCTTGTGGTGCCTTCATTCCTACTTTAAAAGTCCAAGCTCGAACTTCTTTTTCACCGGCTGTAAAATAAGTTCCCAAACCAAGCAATTTATAAACTGATTGAATTAAGCGGTCAAGACCTGAAGTTTTTAAACCGTAATCTTCTAAGAAACTGGTCTTTTCTTCATCATCTAGTTCTGCAATCTCTTCTTCTAAACGAGCGGAAACGGGAACAACTTCTGCGCCTTGCTGGTCAGCTAATTCACGAACTTTTGCTAAGAACGGGTTTCCTTCTGGATTGCTAACTTCTTCTTCACCTATATTGGCAACATAAAGCATTTTCTTACGTGTTAACAAGAACAAGTTATTGACGTAAGGTAATTGTTCATCGTAAAACTCCACACTATTAGCTAATTGGTTGTGTTCCAAAGCCTCTTTTAATTTTAAAAGTACTTCATGCTCAGCAACAGCCTCTTTGTCTTTAGTACGTGCTAACTTTTCAACTTTAGTAATTCGTTTTTCAATGGTTTCTAAATCTGCCAAAATCAGCTCTAAGTTAATGGTTTCAATATCTTCAATCGGATCAACTTTACCTGAAACGTGAGTAATATTAGAGTCTTCAAAACAACGCACAACGTGACAAATGGCATCTACTTGGCGGATATTGGCTAAGAATTTATTACCCAGCCCTTCCCCTTTACTCGCTCCTTTTACTATCCCTGCGATATCGGTGAATTCTATTGTAGTCGGGATGGTTTTTTTTGGTTTGACAAGGCGAGTAATCTCTGTCAAACGTTCATCAGGGACTTCCACAACCCCTACGTTAGGATCAATAGTAGCGAAAGGATAATTTGCCGCTTCCACTCCAGCTTTAGTAATTGCATTAAATAAAGTTGATTTGCCCACATTTGGTAGTCCCACAATTCCTGCTGTTAATGCCATAATTTCACTCTCTTTCTAAAGGTTTACTTCTTGATGTTTTTTAAGAATTTTTTTCATCTTCTTTTCAAAGTCACGGCGTGTCATGGTAACAATATGCTGACAATTTTCACAACGTATACGAATATCCATACCCATTCGTATAATTTGCCAGCGATTAGTTTGACAAGCATGTGGCTTTTTCATTTCTACTATATCGAACTTATCGTAAGCTTTTGGATCCATTTTGACCCTCCTATTTGTCACTATTTAAACTTGAATGTTAAGTAAGTCTAGAATTCTTGTCAAATCTGAATCGTTGACGAATTCTAATTCAATTTTTCCCTTGTTTCCTTTTGAAACAATTTTAGCGGGTGTCCCAAACTTTTCTTCCATTTGATTTTCAATTGCTAACCAAAGTGGTGATTTATTTTCGGTTCGTCCCTTTTTCGTCATTTTTGGTAATGATTGATTATATTTTTGTACTACTTCTTCTAACTGACGCACTGTAAGCTGTTCTTTAACAACTTTTTTAGCTAAATTCTCCATCTGACTCTTATCTTTTAACCCTAAAATGGTGCGTGCTTGGCCCATGGATAGTTTTTCTTCATTTACTAACTGTTTAATTGGATCTGGCAATTGAAGTAAACGAATATAATTGGCTATATAAGGGCGACTTTTCCCAATACGTTCAGCAACTTCTGCTTGCGTTAATTTTAAACGTTCCATTAGCATATCATATGCTTCTGCTTCTTCTAAAGGACTCAAATCTTCTCTTTGCAAGTTCTCTATTACAGCAATCTCAATCATTGCTTCTTCATCAAGTTCTCTAACAATTGCTGGAATGGTTGTTTTGCCTGCCAATTTAGAAGCACGTACCCTACGCTCTCCTGCAATAATTTCATATCCTTTAATAGAGGATTTTCTAATAATAATAGGTTGGAAAACACCCGTTTGACGAATCGATTCCGCTAACTCATTCAAAGCATTGAGATCAAAGTGTTTTCTAGGTTGGTAGGGATTTGGACGAATATCTTCTAATTTAATTTCGGTGACCATTTCGTGATCGTTAGGTACTTCTTCATAAGCTGAACTAAAGAGAGCTTCCATTCCACGACCTAGTCCACCTTTTTTTGGTTTATTGGCCATTATTGATCACTTCCTCTGCCAATTCTTTATACATGATGGCTCCTCTAGATTTTGGGTCATAATCAATTACTGACAAACCATAAGATGGAGCCTCTGACAAACGAATGTTTCGTGAAATTACCGTATCATATACTTTCTCTTGGAAGTATTTACGTACTTCATCAACTACTTCATAGCCCAAGTTCGTGCGCGCATCTAGCATAGTTATTAATACACCTTCAATTCTGAATTGAGGATTTAATGACTTTTGAACTAAGCGGATTGTATTTAATAATTGACTTAAACCTTCTAAGGCATAATATTCTGCTTGAACCGGAATCAAAATTGTATCAGATGCTGTAAAGGCATTAATAGATAATTGCCCTAAGGACGGTGGACAATCTACTAAAAGATAATCATAATCTTGCTTTATTGATTCTACAGCTTCTTTTAAGCGAAATTCGCGGTCTTTAAAATTTACTAATTCAATTTCAGCAGCTGCTAAAGAAATAGTTGATGGGATAATATCTAGATTTTCTCTAGAAGTGGTTAAGATACTATCCTGAATAGGTACTCGATCGACCAGCACTTCATATAAGCTATAAGTCACATCGCCTCTTTCAATTCCTAAACCGGAAGTAGCATTTCCTTGAGAATCGGAGTCAATAACCAGTACCTTTTTCCCCATAAAGGCTAATGCTGCACCCAAATTAACAGTTGTGGTTGTTTTACCAACTCCGCCTTTTTGGTTGCCGATTGCAATCATTTTTCCCATATGCTTCCTCCTTTTATTTTATAGGCTGTTTGCTTGGCTTACCTGCTTTACGTGGGTATTTATTGGGAGTATCTAATGTTTTTTCTATTAATAATAGTGTTCTCTCACCTTCATCTTCAGGCAGATAAGTTTGCACCACTTGTTCTAACTTTGCTCCTAATATTTTAATCGCCTTTTTAGCTTCTTTTAATTCCGTATTTGTTTGTTCATGGCTGCCTTTTAAAACTATAAATTTTCCACCTTTTTTTAGTAAAGGAAGACAGTACTCAGCTAAAACATTTAAAGGAGCTACTGCCCGAGCAGTCACTAAATCAAATTGTCCACGATAATTTGAATCTTGGCCCACATCTTCAGCCCTGCCATGGAGAAACTCTATTTGTTCAAGTTTTAAATTGGAACTTAAATCTTTTAAAAACTGAATACGTTTATTTAAAGAATCGATAATCGTCAGTTCAATTTCAGGATGAATGATTTTGATTGGTAAGCTTGGAAAACCTGCTCCCGCTCCTACATCACACATCTTCAAATAATAGTTCGCTAAAGGTAAATGCCACAGCGGCATTAAAGAATCATAGAAGTGTTTAAGATAAACTCCTTCTTTATCAGTAATAGCTGTCAGATTAACTTTTTGATTCCATTCAATTAACCACTGATAATAAGTGGAAAACTGTAGTAGTTGATCGGGACTAATTGATAATCCTTGATCTTGCAATTTCTTTTTAAACTGATTTTCTTCCATATAATCCCTCTCATTTTGGTAATTGTGAAACAATGTTTCACAGCAACTTTACTTTACTAAAATAACTACTCAATAGCAACATCTATCCTTCAATAAATTTCGAAAGATAATTAAATTACTTAAATTTATAGTATCTGCTTTTTTCATTTTAAAAAGATCCCTTCTTAATTAGCTTGCTAATTGAGAAGAAGATCTTTATCTTTTTGGTGATTTTTAGCTGATTATTGATGAGATTCAATTTTTGCAATTTTACCCTGTTGAATATAGATTGAAAGAATGGCAATATCAGCCGGATTGACACCTGAAATTCGACTAGCCTGTCCAATGTTAGAAGGTCGAATTAATTTTAATCTTTCTCTTGCTTCAGTTGCTAAGCTATCCACTGCATCGTAATCTAGGTTTTCAGGAATTATTTTTTCTTCCATAGCTTTAACACGATCGACCTTATGGTTAGCTTTATTAATGTAGCCTGCATATTTGATTTGAATTTCAACTTGTTCTCCTACTTGTCGAGTAACTTCAGTCGTTAAAATAGGTAAAGCTTTAATCAATTCAAAATATTTAATTTCCGGTCTTTTTAAAAGTTCACTAGCTAAAATTCCATCTTTAAGTGGCGTTGAATTGATTCTTTCAAAATACTCTGCTAAACCCTCTGTACTTGGCTTAATACGAATAGACGCTAAGCGATCAAGTTCTGCTTTTACAGCAGCTTCTTTCGTTTTAAAATGCTGATAACGTGCTTCATCCACCAATCCAATTTTATAGGCTTTTTCTGTCAAACGGAAATCTGCATTATCATGACGTAGTAATAAACGGTATTCAGCCCGAGAAGTTAGCAAACGATAAGGTTCAGTCGTTCCTTTTGTTACAAGGTCATCAATCATAACACCAATGTAGCCTTCTGAACGCGTTATAATAAAAGGGTCTTTGTCAAAAGCCTTATGGCAAGCATTGATTCCTGCAACAATTCCTTGTCCTGCTGCTTCTTCATAACCACTCGTTCCATTCATTTGACCGGCAGTGAATAAGCCAGGTAAATCTCGCACTTCTAAGGATAGCGTTAATTGATGGGGTACCACTACATCATATTCAATAGCATACCCTGCTCGCATCAATTTTGCTTCTTCTAAACCTTCTACTGAATGGAGCATCTCTAGTTGGACATCTTCTGGTAAAGAAGTTGACAAGCCTTGGACATACATTTCTTTAGTATTACGACCTTCAGGTTCGATAAACACTTGATGGCGTGGTTTGTCACTAAAACGAACTATTTTGTCTTCTATTGATGGGCAATACCTAGCCCCTACTCCTTCAACTATTCCCGAAAACATAGGTGCTTTATGCAAATTATTTCTAATTATATTATGCGTTTGACCATTGGTATGTGTCAACCAACAAGATATTTGATCTTGCAAATAATCTTTATCATCTGTCAAATAAGAAAAATGATTCGCTTTAATATCGCCAGGCTGTTCTTCTGTTTTGTCAAAATGGACTGAGTCATAATGCACTCGTGGAGGTGTTCCAGTTTTAAAACGAGTTAATTCAATCCCTAATTCCATTAAATGTTCAGACAGTTTAACAGAAGGTAGGGTGTTATTAGGACCGGAAGAATAGGCTAAATCTCCAATAATAATTTTTCCTCGTGAAGAAGTACCTGCCGTTAGAACTACAGATTTAGCACGATAAATAGCCCCCGAATTGGTAATAATACCGCGACATTGATTTTCTTCAATTAAAAGTCTTTCAACAAGTCCTTGTTTGAGGTCTAAATTATCTGTTTCTTCTAAGACTTGCTTCATTGTATTGGAGTAATGTTGCTTATCTGCTTGAGCTCTGAGTGCTTGAACTGCTGGTCCTTTACCGGTGTTTAAAAGACGCATTTGGATATAAGTCCTATCTATATTACGTCCCATTTCTCCACCCAGTGCATCAATTTCACGTACAACGACCCCCTTAGCAGGTCCACCAATTGATGGATTACATGGCATAAAGGCTACCATTTCTAGATTCATCGTAATTAAAAGTGTTTGAGCACCTAGTCGAGCTGAAGCTAAAGCTGCTTCCGAACCTGCATGCCCGGCTCCTACAACAATTACATCATATTGACCAGCTTCATATGTTTGCATTATATTTCACCTCTGTTTTTCATAAATTCAACCTGATGGTCGATTAAGTCACCCTTTTTATCATAAGCAAATTTAGCCCAAAAATAAGGTTTGTTTTCTAAGACCCATTGTAAAAAGAGATAATCCCCTTCCCAAATTGGTTTGTCCAAGACATCGTCATAATCCACCCACTCTAAAGTCCCTTCGTCACAGTCCTTTAATAGGTCTCCTTCAAAATCTGTCACTCTATAGACAAAAGAATACCAATCTCTATCATCATGGGTAAAATCTGGAAAAGTTATGAAACCTAAGGGGATTAAGCTTTTGGCCCTTAGACCCGTTTCTTCATAAATTTCACGAATTGCACACTCTTGAGGACTTTCTCCTGCTTCAAATTTTCCACCGACGCTAACCCATTTTCCTCCATGGATATCATTTTCTCTTTTATTACGGTGGAGCAATAATAACTGCTTTCCATTATCCAGATAACAAATTGTAGATAATTGTTGCATTATAGCTTTCCTACTTTCCTAAACAGAATTGACTAAATAACTTATCTAATAATTCATCTTGTACGCTATCACCTGTTATTTCGCCCAAAAGATCCCAGGCTCTAGTAAAATCTATTTGTACCAAATCAACAGGTACGTCTGCTTGACAAGCATTCACAACTTCGTCAAGCGCTTGAATTGCTTGCTTTAGTAAATTAGTATGACGTGAATTAAGTAAATAATTAATATCATTCGACTCTAAATTTCCCGTATAAAACAAATTTTCAATTCTTTCTTCTAGTAGATTTAATCCTTGATCTTTTAAGATTGAAATTGGGATGATTTCCTCTTTATTTACTACATTTGTCAACTTTGTAAAATCAATTTGACTCGGCAAATCGGTTTTATTTAATAAAATAATTCGCTTTTGATCCTTTGTCAAAGATAAAAGTTCTTTGTCAATTTCTGTCAAAGCTTCAGATTGATTTAAAATCAAAATAACTAAATCAGATTCTTCCATAATTTTACGACTTTTAGCCACACCAATTTGCTCTACCAATTCATCAGTTTGGCGAATGCCTGCTGTATCGATTAAATGTAGGGGGACTCCTTTGACATTGATGTATTCTTCAATAGTATCTCGAGTTGTTCCAGCGATATCAGTCACGATTGCTTTGTCAAATCCAGTTAAGTAATTTAGTAAACTCGACTTACCAACATTTGGTTTACCTATAATAGCTGTTCGTATTCCTTCACGGAAAAGACGGCTATTTTGAGCTTTTTTCAAAATTTGGTTTATTTTATTTTTTACATATTGTGCTGTTTCTATAAGAGTTTGACTAGACATCTCTTCAACATCATCATATTCCGGATAATCAATCGTTACTTCAATTTGAGCTAAACTTTCAAGCATTTCTTGGCGCAATTGTCTAATTTGCTGAGATAGGGTTCCTTTTAATTGGTTTAGAGAAGCGTCCATAGCTTTACCTGTTTTAGCTTGAATTAAATCCATCAAAGCTTCTGCTTGTGACAAATCAATGCGACCATTTAGAAAGGCGCGCTTTGTAAATTCACCTGGTTCAGCCATGCGCGCACCTTCTAATAAACAACTTTCCAGGATTCGCTGCATAGCTACGATACCACCATGACAATTGATTTCTACTATGTCTTCACGTGTATAGGTTTTTGGTCCTTTTAAGATAGTGACCATTACTTCATCTAAGACTTTTTGATCCTTATCTACTATATGACCATAATGGATGGTATGACTTTCAACCTGACTCAAGTCTTTGCCTTTAAATATTTTTTTTATTATTGGCAAAGCATCCGGACCACTCATACGTACTATTCCAATAGCTCCCTCGCCAATTGCGGTTGAGATAGCTGCAATTGTGTCTAAAATATACATACTTAATACCCCCTTTAATCATAAAAAAAGTGCTCAACGAAAGATACCTAAGTTTTTTAGGTCATTCGAAAGCACTTTGACTGCCTGTCTATTTATCGTAGTAATTGTATCAAATCGTTATTCTTCTTGCAAGATAGGTGTGAAACTGTTTAGCTAAATTATATTTAAAAGAGAGTGTCTAGCTTTTTTTTAACATAAGCTCTCCAAAACATTTGCCTTAATAAAAACACCATTCCTCTAATTAAGAATGGTGATCTTCACTTATTCTAAGGTTAATTCTTCACTACTCAAAGGCGTTTGCGTATTACTACTATCTTCTTGCTTGACCCATTTGGGATCTATTTGATGAATTCCATTAGGAGGATAAGAAATGGCATTGAGTAGCATACCATTCCCAAATACTTCTAAACTCACTTGATTAACAGAGTAATAGTCAGCAATATTCACCATCATGGCAATTGCTACCGCTTTTTCACCTGCTGGATGTCGGTTTAAACTAGCAACAACACCGCTTGAAAAATTGAGATGGGCAATTCCATTGGACTCATAAATATCAACCACTTGTATTTCGGGAGTAATCCATTGGTTATCGTAATAAAAGCGCTGAAAAGCTGTTGCTAGGGTATCGTTTGTTTGCCAGGCAAAGTCAACTGTCTCTTTTTGAATAAAAGGTTCTTCTGTTGAAGATTGAGGCATGTACCAATCCATTTTGCTTACTAACATTACATTATCTGTAATCGATTCTGCAAGATAATATTCCTCTTTATTTTCTTGCCATTGAGCAATAATCCCTTTATTAGCAGCAAATAGCTGATGTCTTTCGCCCTCTTCAAATTGAGTCACAACTTCAATCACTTCTTGATAGATTTGATCACCGATATTCACTTCTTTATATAAGCCGACGATTTTTGAAGGAATGTTACCGTCATATAACCATTCAGTTCCTACTTTTAAAGGAGATTGTAAAATGATTAGACCTTTTTCTAATTGATTAGCTTCTATTGAGTTTTTTAAATAATTAGTAAATCGACGCTCTTTTTCAAATTTTCCGTATAGTTCAATCACTTCAGTATTCCAACGATAGAGTTCAATGGTTTTTTCATCAGCTAGCGTCTCTCTCACTTGCATCTGTTGGCTTGTTTGATCCATATATTCAACATAGCTAGTTTTACCATTGGAAAGGATTTTTACTTGATTAGCATTATAAGGAAGAAAATTTTCTAAATTATAGTTTACATCTTCTCCTTCTTTAATCCACGAGTTAGGATCAATAACTACTTGGTCGGATGTATTGGCTTTCTTATTATTTATTTGATCTAGCTGTGTTTCTTTATTTTCTGCTTGTTTCTTCTCTATCTTCATTTGGTTTTCTTTACTCAATTTAATCATAGGTTCTTGTTTACAAGCTGATAAAGTAATAACAATTAACAAAAGCCAAAATATCTTTCTGCCAGACAGACTCAAATCCGTCACCTCCTAAAACAAGCTATATTATATCATAATTTTTATAACCTTCTAATATAATTTTACTAGTGCTTCGTTTTAAAAATAAGACCATTGATTTATTCATGATAATTTTCAATTATGACTAAACATTTATAAAAAAGGTTTGAGAGAAAAAATCCCTAAGCAGAGCTTAGGGACGTAATTAATATTATGGGACGTAATCTACCACTAAATATCGATTAGGATCTTTACCTTCAGAGTGGGTTGCAATATGCTCATATTGTCCAAGATAAGCATGAATTTGTTTGCGTTCATAAGCAGGTAACGGATCTAGGATGACTGTTTGTTTGGTAGTTAAAACTTGCTCAGCAGTTCTTTCTGCCATTTGTTCAAGTACATTTAAACGACGGTCACGGTAATCCCCAACATTTAATAAAACTGAGATTCGTTTACGATCACGTCTATGCAATAAAACCTGAACTAAAGTCTGTAAGGAATTGATAATTTTTCCATGTTTACCAATGACTAAACCTGATTTGTCTGTTTCGATATTAAAAACTAACTGATTACCTCTTAATTCGTATTCAATGTGCGATTCTGCACCATATAAACGAATAACTTCTTCGAGGTAATGGCAAGCCGCTTGATACTCTTCTTCTATTGTAGATTCACTTTGTGCAACCTCTGTTTCAGACGTTTGGTTTTCATTTGAAACTTTTTCACTCACTTTTGGCTCGACTGTTTCAGATTTTTGAACAGATTTTTTATCTTCTGCTTGTTTTTCAATGGAAGATTCTTTTTCTAAAACAACATTGTCAGTTTTTTTTGGATCGTGAACCTCTTCTTTAACAGGCTCACTGTGTTTTTGATTATTTTGACGGATATAATCTTTAGTTTTATTTACTGTTTCTTTATGTTTTTGACCTGTTTTATCCTTATGTTCCATTCCAACTTTTTTTTCTAATTGATTGGTTAATTCTTTTAATGATAGATCAGTCTTAGCTTCAATATGAACTACTGCTTCTTGCTTACCGAAGCCAAAGAAACCTTTTTTTCCTTCACTTATAATACGGATATCGGCTTCTTCTCGACTAATTCGCAATTGTTTTAACCCTTTTTCAATAGCTAATTCGACATTTTCAGCCCTAACAGTCATATTATGATCTAACATATCATCACTCCTTTTAATTTATTTACGACTTTTAACTTTTTTCAAGGCCTTACGCAATTGACGCTCTTTTTCTTTTTCATGAGCAATGCGTTCTTGGCGTTCTTTAATCATTTTATATGGATTGTTAAAAATTAAAATAATAATTACAGTAATTAAATTCGATATAAACCAATAAAGTGAAACTGCACTAGGTAAAGCAAAAGATATAGAGAAAATCATAATTGGCATAGTTATCATCATAATTTTCATTGAAACATTTTGTTGAGGATTTGCTTTACTACTTAGGTAAGTAGATAAAAATGTGAATAGAGCCGCTAAAAGAGGGAAAATAAAGTAAGGGTCTGGTTGTCCTAAATCAACCCAAAGAAACTGTCCTTGTCTTATAAGCTCTGTTCGCGAAATCACTTGATACAAGGCCATCAAAATTGGTAATTGAATTAAAGTTGGTAAGCAACCTGCGAATTGATTAACTCCTTTTTCATCAAACAATTCTTGTTGCTCAGCTTGAAGTAACTCCATTGAGTGACGATCTTTGTGAGGGTACTTAGCTTTAATGGCTTCAATTTCCGGTTGTAACTCCATTATTTTATTTTGAGATTTCATCTGCATTAATGTCAAAGGGGTTAGCAAAAGACGAATTAAAAGGGTTAAACTAATAATACCTAAACCAAAATTATGACCCATTAAACCACTTAGCCAAACAATAAATTGAGAGAAGGGATAGAGAACAAATTGATCCAAAAGATTTGATGAATCGTTAGTAATCGGTTCATTAATATTTGCACAAGCAGATAATACCACTACAATAGCTGATAGCAGTGAAAGTTTTAAAATTTTATTTACTTTTTTATTGCTCATTACGACCTCCAGATTTTTCTAGTTTAAATAATGGTTGGATAATTTTAGCTTTCTTCATAACGTGAATAATCGATTTCTTTATTTGCTTTAAATCCTTATCACAAATATCCTTACGAGCAATCAATAGAAAATCAACTTCAGGAATAACCATATCTTCCACCTCATGCAAGGCTTGTCTTAAATAGCGTTTTATTTGATTTCTAAAAACTGCATTACCTAACTTTTTACTTACTGACAAACCGACACGAAAATGTTTTTGACCTGGTTTTGAATAGGTATAAATAACCAGTTGACGGTTTGCTGTAGAGTTTCCTTGATGAAAGACTCTTTGAAAATCCTTATCACTTTTTACTCGATATTCTTTTTTCATTAGACTATCACTCCGATGTTTTAGAGTCCTCATAATATTATATCAAAAATAAGAATAATTGGAATCTCTCTCTTTATTTTATAAAAAAAAGGCCTCACTTGGAAGCCTCAAAATTATGCAGTTAACTTTTTGCGTCCTTTTAAGCGGCGCTTGCTTAATACACGACGTCCATTTTTTGTTGACATGCGTTTACGAAAACCGTGTTCTTTACTACGTTGACGTTTTTTAGGTTGGTATGTTCTCTTAGTCATGCAATACACCTCCTTGTTGCTAAATATAAACAATACTAGAATAGTTTATAAGAATGACTCCTTTAAAGTCAAGTGTTTTTTAATATTCTATTAAATATCTCAATCGATGTAAAATCTTAACAATTGTCAACAACTTATCCACAATTTTTAAACAAACCCTAAAAAAATAAACTTCTTTTAACAAACTAGAGGATAAAATTATCCACATTTTCTAAGCTTGTTAATAAATATTGTTTTATCCACAAACTCTGTTAAAAACATTATTTAAACCTTTAAGGAAGTTGATGGCATAGGAATTGTTATTTTTTTCTTTTGCACAAATCTACTTAATGTTTACTTAACTACTTTTTTATCCACACATTTAATTCACATGTGGATAACTTAAATGTGAGTATGTGGATAGAGCTTTTTACACATTCTCAACTTGTGGAAAACTCTAAATATGTTACAATAATCTTAACTATATTAACTTATTCGAGGTGAAATGAATGGATGAAAAAGATCTTTTTTGGCAAGGAGTTCAAGATTATTTAAAAGAAATCCTGTCCACTTCTTCCTATCGATCCTGGGTTGAACCTTCAATCCCTACTCGAATTGGTAATCAATCAATTACGATTGCAGTTCCTAATCCGATGACTAAAAAATATTGGGAAAATCATTTGGTAAACTATATATTGCAATATAGTCGTGAACGATATGGTATTGAATATGAACCTCAATTTATAATTTATCAAAGCAAGCAAAATGAACCCATGCTTTCGAAATCGATTGATAAGCAAGGAGAGACAGATAGTCTTCCAAGCTTTTCTGACTCAAAATTAAATCCTTCTTATACCTTTGAAAACTTTGTGATTGGTGAAGATAATAAAATGGCTGCAGGAGCTGCTCTGGCAGTGAGTGATGGTCCAGGAAAAACTTACAATCCCTTTTTAATTTATGGTGGTGTAGGTTTAGGAAAAACTCATTTAATGCAAGCTATAGGTAACGATATCCTACGTAAAAACCCTTCTACTAAAATTAAATATGCAACCAGTGAATCTTTTGTTAATGATTTTATTACCAGTATTCAAAACGGTTCTCAAAAAAAATTTAGGGAAATGTATCGTGAAATAGATGTCTTATTGATCGATGATATTCAATTTTTATCGAAAAAAGATGCCACTCAAGAAGAATTTTTCCATACCTTTAACGAACTTTATAATAATAATAAACAAATTATTTTAACTTCAGACCGTTTACCAAATAATATTGATAATCTCGAGGAAAGGCTTATTTCACGATTCAAATGGGGATTATCAACCGACATTACCCCTCCTGATTTGGAAACTCGTATCGCTATCCTTAGAAAAAAGGCTGCAAATAATCGATTGGATATTGATTCTGAAACTCTCACATATATCGCTAATAATGTAGATACAAACATACGTGAATTAGAAGGAGCTTTAATGAGAGTTTTTGCCTATGCAGCTATAGAGGGCAAAGAAATTACAAGTCATTTAGCCGCAGAAGCTCTCTCTTCTATTTTTGGAGAGCAAAAAGAAAAGGTAATTGATGCCGAATCTATCATTTCTACTTGTAGTCAATTTTATAAAATATCCACTGAACAAATTAAAGGAAAGAAAAGGAACAAAGAAATCGTTACTGCTCGTCAAATTGCTATGTATCTTACACGTGAATTAACAGAACTATCTTTTCCTAAAATTGGTGAAGCTTTCGGTAATAAAAACCATACGACGGTTATCCATGCTTATGAAAAAATCTCTGAAGATCTTAAAAGTAATACTACCCTCAAACATGAAATTGCAACAATCAAACAGATGCTAGAATAAAGAATGTGGATAAGTCTACTATAAAAAATCATCTTTACACATAGTCATCAACAATGCTAAAGCCTAGTTTGTAGAACTCTTTATCACTTATACACTCTATCAACAAGCCCTACTATTATTACTTAGATATATAATAATTATTTATAAAGGAGAAAATTATGAAATTTACAATTAACCGATCTGCTTTTACTCAACAAATAAATAATGTTCAAAGAGCTATTCCTTCTAAAACAACCATTAACATTCTATATGGAATTAAATTATCTTTAGATAGTAATGGAATGACTTTAATAGGTAGCGATGCTGATATATCTATCGAAAGTCATATTTCAGTTGATGAACCCTTAGCTAATTTACAAATTGAAGAAACAGGCCAAATTGTATTACCTGCACGTTTATTAAATGAAATTATTAAAAAATTACCACAAGATGAGGTAATAGTGAGTGTAGATGATCAATTTAAAGCAACTATTCAATCTGGTAATGCAAAATTCCAAATTGTTGGTATTGATGGAAATGAGTATCCTCGTTTGCCTATTATTGACCTAGATCATCAAATTCAACTTCCAACACTTACTTTTAAAAATATGATTCATCAGACTATTTTTGCAGCTTCTAATCAAGAATCACGTCCAATTTTAACAGGACTTCACTTAATGCTAGAAAAAGATTACTTAGTGGGAGTGGCAACAGATAGCCATCGTTTAAGCCAAAGAGAAATTCCTTTAAAATTAACTGAGAATTCGCATCATTTAGAAGCAATCACTGTTCCTAAAAAAACAATGATTGAATTGGCTAGAATAGTTCCTGATAATGCTGATTTAATGATGACTATATCGAATCAACAAATTATTTTTACTTTCGAAAACATAACAATTTATTCACGCTTACTGGAGGGTAATTACCCTGCTACTGATCGGTTAATTCCTAATTCATCTGAAACAGAAATCGTCTTAAATGCGGCTGATTTTCTGCAAGCAATTGAACGGGCCTCTTTAATGTCACATGAAGGAAAAAATAATATTGTCCAATTAGATATTCAAACAGACCATATCGAGTTATTTGTAAAAGGAAATGAAATAGGGAATGTGGCAGAAGAAATTCAATTTGTTTCCTCAAATGGTGAAGAGCTTCAGATTTCATTCAACCCTGACTATATGAAAGAAGCTTTAAGATCTTTTGGCGATATAGAAATTACCATTCAATTTAATTCAGCAGTTCGTCCAATGCTTATAACACCAAGTGTAAAGAGTGAATTACCCCACAATGATTTACTGCAATTATTAACACCAGTTCGTACACATTAAAACTTTTTAGCGGGTCTAATAAACGACCTGCTTATTTTTTGCCATTATTTAGCATTTAAGCCTAATTTAACTTAAATAAGCTTTTTATACTCTGAAGGTCAAATTTATTTAAAATGGCATTTTTTCGCCAAAAATTTGAGATTTAAGCTATTTAGTAGTATAATGAATCTAATAAATTACTAATGAGGTGGCCAAATGGAACATAAAAAAGTCAAAATAGATAGTGACCATGTAACACTCGGCCAATTATTAAAAATAGTAGATTTAATATCCAGTGGTGGAATGGCTAAATGGTACTTAGGTGAATTTACTGTCTATTTAAATGGCGAATCAGAAAATCGACGAGGAAAAAAATTATATCCTGGAGACCGTGTGGAGTTTGTTCAGGATGAATTAATAGTAGATGTCGTAGATCAATAAGATAGCTTATGAAAATAAAAGAATTAAATTTAACCAATTTTAGGAACTATAAAGAGCTTTCGATTGATTTTCATGACGGTCTAACTATTTTAGCTGGTGAAAATGCCCAAGGAAAAACTAACATCCTTGAGGCCATTTTTTTGTTGTCTTTGGCTAAAAGTCATCGAACCAATCATGATCAAGAAATGATTAGTTGGGAAGAAGATTATGCAAAGATAGTCGGCCAAATAACCACTAAAAACTCTCAATTTCCTTTAGAAATCATATTAAATGATAAGGGTAAGATTGCTAAATACAATCACCTCGATCAAAAGAGACTTTCTCAATTTATAGGTAAATTAAATGTTATCCTCTTTTCTCCTGAAGACATGCAATTAGTTAAGGGTTCTCCAAGTCTAAGAAGAAAGTTTTTAGATACAGAACTCGGTCAAACCCATCCCATCTACCTACAAAATTTATTAGAATATCATCGCTTACTTAAACAAAGAAATGCTTATTTAAAGCAAGCGCGTGAAAAACATACTTATGATCCAGTTTATTTAGACATCTTAACTGATCAGCTAATTGATGCAGGAAGCCAAGTAATTAAATATCGTTTGCAATTTGTTAAAGATTTAGAAGCAATGGCTCACCCGATTCATTATGAACTTTCTAATGAAAGAGATAGCTTATCAATGGTCTATAAGTCTTCCTCTTCTAAACTTGATTATGAGAAGATTGATTTAATTAAAGATCAAATGAGTGAATTGTTCAAATTGTCTATTCAAAGGGAAATCCATCAAGGAGCTACCATATATGGACCTCATCGAGACGATTTAATTTTTAATATTAATGGAAATTCAGCTCAGCAATTTGCCTCACAAGGCCAACAACGAACAGTTGTTCTTAGTTTAAAGTTAGCTGAATTGGATTTATTTTATACAATTGATCAAGATTATCCAGTTCTTTTATTAGATGATGTTCTGTCCGAGTTAGATGATCATCGTCAATTTATTTTGATGAGTAAAATCGAAGGGAAAGTTCAAACAATTTTAACCACAGCTAGTATTGAAAATATTCATATTCAAGAGCTAAAAAATTCTTCAATAAGACATATAAGTAAAGGTAAAGTTCAATAGGAGGATACAAATGGCAGAAAATAACGACAAGAAAAATGTAACTCAACCCCAATATGATGCTGAACAAATCCAAGTATTAGAAGGATTGGAAGCTGTCCGTAAACGACCAGGAATGTATATTGGATCTACTGCGAGTACTGGATTACATCATTTAGTTTGGGAAATTGTTGATAATTCTATTGATGAAGCTTTAGCTGGCTATTGTAGTCAAATTGAAGTAGTCATAGAAGCGAATGGTTCTATTTCGGTAACAGATGATGGTCGTGGAATCCCGATCGATATTCAGTCTAAAACAGGCAGACCTGCTGTTGAAACGGTTTACACCGTTTTGCATGCGGGTGGCAAGTTTGGTGGTGGCGGTTATAAAGTTTCAGGTGGTCTCCATGGTGTAGGAGCCTCTGTTGTGAATGCTTTATCAAGCGAACTATCAGTGGAGGTTTCACGTAATGGAAAAGTTCATCAAATTAAGTTTGAAAGAGGAGCTATTGTATCTGAGTTAAAGGTGGTTGGAGAAGCAACGGAAACAGGTACTAAAGTTAATTTTGTACCGGATCCGTCAATCTTTACTGAAACAACGGATTTTAAGTATGAAATATTAAATGAGCGTATCCATGAGCTAGCTTTCTTAAATAAAGGTTTACGCATTTCTTTACAAGATCGACGGATGGATCGCGAAGCTGATGATAGTTATTTATTTGATGGTGGAATTAAATCATACGTTTCTTATCTTAATGAAGACAAGGGATTAATTTTTGATGAACCAATCTATATTGAAGGTGAACAAGATGGTATTGCTGTTGAAATCGCTCTACAATATACAGATGCTTACCAATTAAATTTACTGTCTTTTGCTAATAATATTCACACTTATGAAGGAGGAACACATGAATCAGGTTTTAAAACAGCTTTAACACGGGTTATTAATGACTATGGTCGTAAAAATAACTTACTTAAAGATGGTGATGATAACTTATCTGGAGAGGATACTCGTGAAGGTCTGACAGCTGTTATTTCGGTTAAACATCCAGATCCTCAATTTGAAGGTCAAACTAAGACAAAATTAGGGAATTCTGAAGTACGAACTGTAACAGATCGCCTTTTCTCTCAACATTTTGAAACATTTTTATTGGAAAATCCTAAAGTTGCACGTTTGATTTTAGATAAAGGAATTCTAGCTTCAAAAGCACGAATGGCTGCCAAGCGAGCTAGGGAGATGACCCGTCGTAAATCCGGTTTAGAAATCGCAAACTTACCTGGTAAATTAGCGGATTGTTCTTCTAAAGACGCAGAAAAATGCGAACTATTTATTGTCGAGGGAGATTCAGCAGGTGGTTCGGCTAAACAAGGCCGTTCAAGAATGTATCAGGCTATTTTACCAATTAGAGGGAAAATCTTAAATGTTGAAAAGGCCTCAATGGAGCGTATATTGAGTAACATTGAAATTCGCTCGCTATTTACTGCCATGGGCACTGGTTTTGGAGCAGAATTTGATGTGAGCAAAGCCCGTTATCATAAACTAATCATTATGACCGATGCAGATGTCGATGGTGCGCATATTCGTACGTTATTATTAACGCTTATTTTCCGCTATATGCGTCCTTTGATTGATGCAGGCTATGTTTATATTGCACTTCCGCCACTCTATAAATTAAAAGTTGGTAAAAAAGAGATTTATTTAGATACACATGAGCAATTACTCCAATGGGAAAAAGAAAATCCAAATACTAAGTATTCATTACAAAGGTATAAAGGTCTTGGAGAAATGAATGAAGATCAACTTTGGGAAACAACTATGAATCCTGAAAATCGTCGGATGCAGCGAGTGACTGTTGATGATGCAGTAGAAGCGGATGCAGTGATGTCTATGTTGATGGGAGAAGAAGTAGAACCCCGTCGTGTCTTTATTGAAACAAATGCAGTCTATGTACGTAACTTGGATGTATAGAATTACCCTTGAAAGGAGTTAGTCATGACGGAAGATCATTTTGATGTTAGCAAACAATCTTTTGAAGAAATCAATTTACCTGATGAAATGCGTAATTCATTTTTGGACTATGCTATGTCAGTAATTGTCGCAAGAGCCCTACCAGATGTTCGTGATGGATTAAAACCTGTTCATCGTCGTATTCTATATGGTATGAATGAATTAGGTGTTACACCTGATAAACCACATAAGAAGTCAGCCAGAATTGTTGGGGATGTTATGGGTAAGTATCACCCTCACGGTGATTCTGCAATCTATGAAGCCATGGTAAGGATGGCGCAACCCTTCTCCTACCGCCAAATGTTAGTTGATGGCCACGGTAACTTTGGTTCAGTCGATGGTGATGGTGCAGCTGCAATGCGGTATACTGAAGCTAGAATGGCTAAAATCACTCTAGAAATGTTAAGAGATATTAATAAAGATACAATTGATTTCCAAGAAAACTATTCTCAAGAAGAAAAAGAACCGGTTGTATTACCAAGTCGTTTCCCTAACCTTTTAGTTAATGGAGTTTCTGGTATTGCAGTTGGTATGACAACTAATATACCACCGCATAATTTAGAAGAAGTCATTGACGCTTTACAAATTCTTATGCGTAATCCAGAAGCGACTGTGGATGAATTGATGGAAGCTTTACCGGGTCCTGATTTTCCTACTGGTGGAATTATTGTTGGAAAATCAGGTATTCGCCAAGCTTATCGGACAGGTAAAGGAAAAATCACAATTCGCGGTAAAGTTGAAATTGAATACTTTGGTAATAATCAAGACCGTGAGCGAATTATTATTAAAGAATTACCTTATGGTGTAAATAAAGCTAAATTAGTTGAAAGAATTGCTGAATTGGGTCGTGATAAGCGAATTGATGGTATCTCCTATATTGCTGATGAGTCTGGTCGTGAAGGTATGCGGATTGTAGTTGAAGCACGTCGAGACGCTTCTGCTCATGTTATTCTAAATAACTTATATAAACATACTCCTTTACAGACTAACTTTGGTATTAATATGCTAGCGATTGATTTCGGAGTTCCTAAAACACTAAATTTAAAAGAAATTCTTGAAAAATATTTAGCCCATCAAGTTGAAGTGATTACGCGACGGACTAAATTTGAAAAAGGAAAAGCAGAAGATCGGGCTCACATTTTACAAGGTCTACAAAAAGCCTTAGATGTCATTGATGAGATTATTGCTATTATTCGTTCTTCCCACGATTCAGAAACAGCTAAGCAAGAATTGATTAATCGTTTTGAATTTTCGCAAATTCAAGCACAATCTATTTTAGATATGCGATTGGTTCGCTTAACTGGATTAGAACGAGAAAAAATCGATGCCGAGCTAAAAGATTTACAAGAATTGATTGTTCGCTTGACTGAAATACTTTCTTCTCAAGAAAGAATTTATGAAATTATTCATGATGAATTAAGAGAAATACTTAAGAAATATAATGATCCAAGAAGAACTGAAATCAAATTGGGTGAAATTCAGTCTCTTGAAGATGAAGATTTAATTGATGAGGAAGATATTTTGATTGCTTTAACCACTTCTGGTTATATTAAGCGTATGACTGAAGATGAGTTCCGTGTTCAAAATCGAGGTGGTAGAGGGGTTAAAGGAATGGGAGTGAGTGACGAGGATTCCATTCAAAGCTTAGTTTCTGCCTCCACCCATGATACCCTCCTCTTTTTCACTAATTTTGGTAAGGTTTATCGCGCTAAGGGTTACGATATACCTCAATATGGAAGAACTTCGAAGGGCTTACCTATTATTAACCTCTTAAACTTAGATAAAGAAGAGTATGTAAGAGATATAGTTAATATTCGTAGAGAAGCTGATGATGAAGACACTCATCTCTTGTTTGTTACTAAAAATGGGACCGTTAAGCGTACTTTAGTAAGTGAATACTATAACATTCGTACCAATGGTTTAATTGCTATTAAATTAAGGGAAAATGATCAGTTAGTGAATGTATTAATTACTGATGGACAAAAAAATATTATCATTGGTTCTAATAATGGTTATGCCGTTAGCTTTAATGAAAATGATGTCCGTGATATGGGTCGGACAGCCTCAGGTGTCAGAGGTATGAGACTCCGTTCAGGAGATTATGTTATTGGTGCTGCTATTTTAGATGATGATAAGCAAGTTCTTGTAGTGACAGAAAATGGTTACAGTAAGCGAACTGAATCTAACCAATATGCTATTAAAAACCGAGGCGGTAAAGGTGTAAAAACATCTAATATCTCTCAAAAGAGTGGTAAATTAGCTGGTTTAGTCACTGTTGATGGTGATGAAGATTTACTAATCATGACCAATGAAGGAGTCGTCATTCGTGTTCATATCGATTCGATTTCAACCGCTTCAAGAGATACCTTGGGAGTTAAGGTTATTCGATTAGATGATGATTCTATCGTTGATAAAATTGTTGTCATTGAAAAAAATGAAGAAAATACAGAAGAAGATATGTCGGAATCTGATAATTCAATAGAAAATTCAGAGGAATAGAAAAATTAGATTGATTTCTTAAAAATAGAGTGATAAAATTATTAAATGTGAGTTAATAGCTTAATAGCTTAACTCCTTGCTCTATGGAGCCATTAGACCAAAAGGAGGTGCAGTCATGAGTCAACCAACTAAATATGAAATCCTTTATATTATTCGTCCAGATATGACCGACGAAGCAAAGAAAGAATTAATTGCTCGTTTCGATCAAATCTTAGTCGATCAAGGATCAGAAGTTGTCGAATCAAAAGACTGGGCTAAGAAACGTTTAGCATACGAGATCAACGATTATCGTGAAGGTGTTTACCACTTAATTACTTTAACCGCTGATGATGCTAAAGGGATCAACGAGTTCGATCGTCTAGCACGAATCAACCGTGATATCTTACGCCATATGATTACAAAAGTAGAAGAATAATCACTATGTTTCACGTGAAACACTTGTAGGAGGAAAATTATGAATACCGTACAATTAGTTGGGCGTTTAACCAAGGAAATTGATTTACGCTATACTTCTTCAGGAACTCCAGTTGGAAGTTTTACACTAGCTGTAAATCGCAGTTTTACCAATCAACAAGGTGAGCGTGAAGCAGATTTTATTAATTGTGTGATTTGGCGTAAAGCTGCTGAGAATTTAGCTAACTTTACCCGTAAAGGTTCTCAAATTGGAGTCGAAGGTCGTATCCAAACAAGAAGTTATGATAATCAACAAGGACAGAGAGTATATGTTACTGAAGTTGTTGTAAGTAACTTTCACTTATTAGAACCAAAATCAGTGACTGAACAACGTCCAGTTTCCGATGGTAATCAATCATACAAACAACCAAATCAAACGAATCAGTTTAAAGCTCAACCAAATCAAACGAATAGTAATGATTTTAGTTTTAATCAAGACTTCAGTCAAAATAGTAATCCATTTGGTGACAGTCAGAAGGTGGATATTTCTGAAGATGATCTACCATTTTAGAATAATGTAGAGGAGGAAAATGCATGGCACAACGTCGTGGAGGAAGACGCAGAAAAAAAGTTTGTCATTTCTGCGCTAATCATATCGATTATATTGATTACAAAGATACAGATCTTTTAAAAAGATTTATTTCAGAAAAAGGCAAAATTTTACCTCGTCGTGTAACAGGTACTTGCGCAAAGCATCAACGTACATTGACTAATGCAATTAAACGCGCACGGATCATGGCTTTATTACCATTTACCGTTCAAGAATAATATTTGACCACCCTTTGGGTGGTTTTTTTGTTTCACGTGAAACATTAAGTAATTAATTAGTAGATAGAACATTTCACTTAAATATGATAAAATAAGTGATATTAATACTACGAGGTGTACTGTGTTTAAAAAAATAAAACTAAAAGAATTTTTTGATTACTTCCATTCGCTTCAAATTTCTTGGCAGATTTATTCTATTTTATTAATTTATATAGTTTTAATTGGAGTAGCCTTTAAATTAGAGTGGCGTATAGGTGTATTATTACTAATTTTCCTTAGTATCATCATTCTATTTTTTACCTTTAATATTAAAGGTTTTATTAAGGATTTAACGAAGATGGCGAGTCATATGTCAGAAAATGCTTCTTTAGCGCAAGAATATGCCCTATATAATGCTCCAATAGGAGTAATACTCTATGATCAAGAAGAAAGAGTAACGTGGACTAACCCAGCTATTAAGAAGATTTTTGAACAGGATATTATTGGTGAAAAAATTGAAAAAGTGGATGGGAAATTGACACAAATTCTTGGACAAAGTAATATGAGTCAATGGCAAGAAGTGTCTTTAACTAATGGTTATTACCGAGCCTTACATCATCATGAATATAAAGCACTTTATCTTTATGACATTACACAAGATATCGAAATTCAAAAAGTAATCGGTGAATCCATTCTAGTAATGGGATCTTTATTATTAGATGATTTTGATGATCTCATTTATGCGATGGATGATGAAGCAAGTGCAAAATTTGAATCTGATTTAATCAGTCGTCTTAATCGCTGGGCAGATCATTATCAAATATACTTAAAGCAAACTGATGAAGATCAGTTTCTACTTTTGTTGAATGAGAGTTCTTTAAATGAACTCGAAAAAGAAAAGTTTGAATCCATTGAAGCTATTAAAGAGTATTATACCAGTCGAAAAATTCCTATATCGCTTTCTCTCGCTTTTTCTTATAGTCGAAATACTCAACAAAATATAATTGAAGTTTCTAAGCAGGTTAAATCCAACCTAGACTTAGCACTAGGTCGTGGCGGAGACCAAGTTGTCATTCGTGAAATAGAAGGAAAAGCAAGGTTCTATGGCGCAAAGACTAGTTTTACGGAAAACCGTTCGGATATACGCAGTAAAATGTTTTTCCAGGCGCTTAAAAGTACGGTATTGACTTATGATCGAATTTTAATTAGTGGACATCAGTCACCAGACTTAGATTCAATTGGTTCAGCCTTAGCTGTCAGACAAATTGTAAAATCTTTTGATCGCCAAGCCAAAATTCTGATTGATAGAGATGAACTCAACCAAGATATAAAAGGGATTATTAATAATGAGTACTTCGAGAAGTCTGATGAAGAAGTTTTCATTGAAGAAGCAGATTTAGATAACTACTTAAATGAAAAAACTCTACTAATTTTGGTAGACCATCATCGAGCGATGATTTCACAAGCTGAGTCTATCTTTTTTGACTACGATATTGTTATTATTGATCACCATCGCCAGGCAGAAGAATTCCCCAAAAATTGTGTGCTAAGTTATTTAGAACCTTCGGCTTCATCAGCGGTCGAATTACTCACGGAATACTTTAGTGTGATGGATGAAAAGGAAAATGCAATTGATGAAATGCTTGCAACAGTTATGCTAGCTGGTATAATTATTGATACCAATCAATTTTCTTTAAGGACCGGGTCGAGAACTTTTGAAGCAGCGGCATATTTAAAGTCTATGGGTGCAGATAATATAAAAATTAAGCATCTGTTAAAAGAAAGTTTAGAAAGCATTAAAATTAAAAATCGCTTGATTGAGAATACTGAAATAATCGATAAGGTCTTTGCGGTAACAGTAACGGATGAAGATATAGTAGTGGACAATGTCTTAGCTTCTCAAACAGCTGATGATTTGTTAGGAATTGATCAAATTGAAGCTTCATTTGTTATTTATAAACGCCATGAGAACGAAATAGGTATTTCAGCTAGAAGCTTGGGTAAAATAAATGTCCAAGTTATTATGGAAAAGCTTGGAGGTGGAGGTCATTTATCTAACGCAGCAACACAGATAAAAGACCAAACAATCCAAGAAGTAGAAGAACAATTAATTAAGGTAATTAATGTTAAGGAGGACTAAAAATGAAAGTCATTTTGTTAGAAGATGTTCGTAAGCAAGGTAAAAAGGGTCAGATTATAAATGTTTCAGATGGTTATGCTAATAATTACTTAATTAAAAATGGTTTAGCAAAAGTAGCTGATGCTAAAGCAATGAGTGAATTCAAAGCACAAAAGAAAGCTCAAGCAAAGTTGGAAGCGGAAGCATTGCAAGAGGCAAAAGATTTAAAAGTACAAATTGAAAAAGAAGAAACCATCGTTATCATTTCAGCTAAATCAGGTGAAGATGGTCGTTTATTTGGAACCATCCCTTCTAAACAAATAGCACAAGAATTAAAGAAACAATACGACATAGAAGTAGATAAACGTAAAATTGAGTTAGAAAATAACCTTTCATCCTTAGGTTTCCACAATGTTCCGGTTAAATTGCACACCGAAGTAATAGCAACTATTCGTGTAAAAGTCGAAGCAGTTTAGATAAAATATAAAGAGGTGAGACGATGGATATTTCGCAAATGAATCAGATGCAAGCACCTCAAAATATTGAAGCAGAAAGATCTGTCTTAGGTGGTCTTTTATTAGATCCAAAGAAATTAGCAACTGTTCAAACACTTTTACAAGAGCAGGACTTTTATAAAGTAGCCCATCAGCAAATTTTTGCAGCTATGGAGAGAGTTTTTGATCGCGACAATACCTTAGACCATTTGATGTTAAAGAATCAATTAGATGCTTTGGATCAATTAGAAAATGTCGGAGGCTATGAATATATTGTTGAACTAACAGGTTTCACTCCGACCACTGCTAATATTGAAAATTATGCCAGAATTGTTAAAGAAAAATCTATATTGCGACAACTCATTCATGCATCATCGAAAATTTCTCAAGTTGCTTATGATGAAGAACATGCAATAGAAGAGATCATCGATCAAAGTGAAAAGTTAATTTTATCAATAGGAGAAGGCTCTCAGAGTAATAGACCTCAAATGATGAGGCAATTGATAGCCGAGGCTTTTGATAATATCGTAAAATTAGCAGAGGAAAAACGCGATGTTGTTGGTCTTCCTACTGGTTATCATGAGCTGGACAAATTAACTAGTGGTTTTCAACCCGATCAGTTAGTTATTATTGCCGCTAGACCTTCTGTTGGTAAAACAGCATTTGCCTTAAATATAGCACAGAATGTCGCAACTAAATCTATGGTTCCAGTTGTAATTTTCTCCTTAGAGATGGGTGCATTAGACATGGTATATCGGATGATTTGTGCAGAAGGAAGTATACATGCATCGAATCTACGAACAGGGCAATTGACGGATGATGAATGGAAAAGTTTCACGGTAGCAACTGATATATTAAGAGAAGCTCCTATTTATATTGATGACTCAGCTGGTATACGTGTTTCAGAAATTAGGGCTAAGTGTCGTCGTCTAAAACAAGAAAATCCTGATTTAGGTTTAATCGTTATTGACTATTTACAACTTATTGATGGAAATGGAAGAGAAAACCGCCAACAAGAAGTCTCAGAAATTTCGCGTCAGTTAAAGAAACTATCTAAGGAATTATCGGTTCCAGTAATTGCCTTATCACAACTTTCTCGTGGTCTGGAACAAAGGCAAAATAAGCGACCTATTTTAAGTGATATTCGCGAGTCGGGTTCAATTGAACAAGATGCAGATATTGTCGCTTTTCTTTACCGTGAGGATTATCACCAGCAAAATGGTGATACAGACGAAGGACACAAGGACGATTTACCAGATAATACGGTAGAAGTAATTATTGCTAAAAATAGAGCAGGTGCAAGAGATACTGTCAAACTACTTTTTAAAAAAGAGTATAATAAGTTTTCAAGTTTATCCTATCAAAAAGAACCTTTTACTGTATAATATAGTAAAAGGTTCTTTTGTTATTTGACAAAGAGTAGTGATTTGAAAGATAGAATACGAGGAGATAATATGGAAGAATATTTAACAGCCCAGGAATTTGCTGATGAATTAGAAGTTACTCGACAATTGATCTATTATCATGCAAAAAAGATTCCTAATGAGGAGAAAGTGTATAATGAAGAAAACAGATTGGTTTTTACAAAAGAACAGCAAAAGCTATTAAAATCTTTTATGACAGATACATTTGACACTCAAATAGAAGAAACAGTCAAAGCCAAAGCCGAAAATAAAAATGAAGTGACAAAAGAAAAAAGTCAGAATTATGAAGAAAGTATAAAAGATAAACCAGGTGAGGAAAATACTGAATCCCTAGATCATTTGACAGAACTCAAGCGTGATTTTTCTTATGATCCTGAACTGGCGAAGCAAATCTCAATTGTCCTTGAAAATGAACGTGACTCAAAAAACGAAAAGTCAAGTGAAAACGAAGAAGTAAAAGAAAAAGGCTCTTCAAATACTATAAAAAAAAATCTGATGTCAGATGATACGGATCTAAAAAAACAGCAACAAGCCATTAGAACTTATATTGAAAAGACTGTCAAAGAACAACTGAAAGAAAAATGGTTGAAGGATGAAAAAGAAAGAAATGTTCTTATTAATGAACTAAAAGAAAAAAATAAACAAATTAATGATTTACTGCAATTAGTCGACCAGCAACAGCAGCTAATGCTCTTGACAGAAAAGAAGAATAATCATTTAATAGAGACTATTGAACATCTGGGAATAGAAGATAAAGTAGCTCAATCGATGAAAGTCTCTTCGGATGAAGATGATGAACAAAACGAATCAATTAAGTCAAAGTCATGGTTGCAAAGGTTATTTAGCTAATTTTATTCGCAGTAAGAAATTTAGGAGGATTTTATGAATTTAGAGGAAGTAGTGATTGTTTCAGCAAATCGAACAGCTATAGGAAGATTTGGCGGCAGTTTGAAAGATGTTTCGGCAGTGGAAATGACTAGTCAGTTACTCAAAAGGATGCTTGATAATATCACTCTCGATCCTTCTTTAGTTGATGAAGTTTTCATGGGAAATGTCTTGTCCGCAGGTTTAGGTCAAAACGTTGCTCGTCAAATAGCTATTCAATCTGGTATTAGTTTCAAAACACCTGCTACAACTATCAATCAAGTTTGCGGATCCGGAATGAAAGCTGTTATGTTAGCTAGCCAGTCTATTATGACAGGTGAAAATGAAATTGTGGTGGCGGGGGGTTGTGAAAATATGAGTCAAGCCCCTCATATTCTTTCCAATCATCGCTGGGGCTCCAAGCTAGGCAATGATAGGGTAGTGGATACTTTAGTTTTTGATGGTTTGACTGATGCTTTTGAAGGTTATCACATGGGAGTAACCGCTGAAAACTTGGCTGAAAAATATCAAATCAGTCGCGAAGAACAAGATGAATTTGCGTTAAGCAGTCAAAAGAAAGCTGAAAAAGCTTATTCTTCTGGTCGGTTTAAGCAAGAAATTATTCCTATTGTCCAAATGAAGCGTGGTCAAGAAGTTGTTTTTGAAGAGGATGAAAATATTCGCATGGGACAAACTCTTGCCGACTTAGAAAAATTGAAGCCAGTTTTTAAAGAGAATGGGACTGTGACTGCAGGCAATTCCTCAACTATTAATGATGGTGCTGCTGTCTTACTCCTAATGTCTAAGCGTAAAGCGAAAGAGTTAGGACTAGAAATAATGGCTAGTATTCGTTCAATAGGTAAAGCAGGCGTTGAACCCTCTTTAATGGGAACAGGACCTATTCCAGCTACTCAAAATGCTTTAAATAATGTCGGTTTAACCATTGAAGATATGGATTTAATCGAAGGAAATGAAGCATTCGCAGTCCAATCTTTAGTAGTCAATCGAGAATTAGGAATTAAGGACGAAATCATTAATGTTAATGGAGGAGCTATTGCTTTAGGGCATCCAATTGGCTGTAGTGGAGCGAGAATTCTTGTCACACTGATTCACGAAATGAAGATACGTAATGTGGAAAGAGGATTAGCGACCTTATGTATAGGTGGCGGACAAGGAAATGCTGTCATAATAGAAAGAACGCGAGCATAATTTTACAAAAAATAAAGGGGCTGGGACAAAAGCCTTGAATAATTAAAGAAAGTCCGGTCAACGAGACAATCGTTAATCGGACTTTTTCTTTAAAAATATAAACAAAGAAAGCTTTTATTGTTGTAATAGTAGTAATCACAAAACCATTGTGGAGGGTTTTCTACGTAGCAACAGTATACTATGAATTAAAATTGCTTGTCACTGAAAATGGATTGTTTATTCCCTGAAAATCATAGTGTTTAGGTGAATTCATGAGATAGTCGAACAGATTCAACCTGAGATTCAGCAGGCCATGTCTTTCGATCAAGCCGACACTTTCCTGGAAGCCCTCGTTACGATTAAGAAGCGCTTGTAAACGGAAAAGAAAAAGCGAAGTTAGATTTTACTCGCCACCCCCTTTGCGATAAAGATAAGGTGAAGATCGAAGTCAAGCTGATATTTGTGGTCAATAATCTACGTAAATACGCAAAGTAGCGAGCCTAGATTGGAAAGTCACTTTCCAATCTAGGCTCGCTGAAAATTTTGAGGCGGCTGAGAAGCCCTTTTGTTCCAGCCGCTTTAATTTATTCATAGGGTTCAACATGAATGTCGATATCTTTAATTTGAAATTGATCTTGTAAGATAGCTTCGATTTCTTCTGTAATACAATGTGATTGATAGACGGACATACTCGGATCTAAAGCAATGGTAACATCTAAATAGATCAGTTGTGTAGCCATTCTTGCGCGAATGGAATTAATAGCAATCACATCAGGGTGGGAGAGAATACATTTTTCATAAATTAATAATGTTTCAGGGTCAAATCCATCTGATAAAGTAAAAGTCGATTCTTTAAAGACTTCAAAGGCAGACAGTATAATAATAATGCCCACTGTAATTGAAAGAAACGTATCGATAATAGGAAAGCCCCAGCTGACACATAAACTTCCGATAAGAGTTGCTATTGAAATAAGTAAGTCACCTTGCATATCCTTAGCAGTAGCTTTTAAACCGACAGAATTTGATTGGGTGGCTAATTTTTTTAAATAGGACTTCGTTAAAGTCAGAATTACGATTGAAAGAAGTGTAGTAAGAAGAACTTGTTGGCTTGTTTGTGAATAGTCTTTGGAAAAAAGTTGACTCATTCCTGAAAGAATTACTTGAAAGCCAATTGTGAACATTAGCAAAGAGACAATGAAACTGGATATAATTTCGTATTTTTCATGTCCAAATTTATGGTTATGATCAGCAGGCTTCTTTGCTAAATATAATCCAATCCACACAGCAGAAGAGGCAATAATGTCTGATAAGTTATTCAGACCATCAGCTTGTAAAGAATTTGCTTTAAAGATTGAAGCGGTAGTTAACTTGATTGTTGTCAGTAATAAATAAACTGTAATTCCAATCACTGCACCTTTGGAAGCGAGTTTGTAATTATTCATAAAGATTGAAAACTCCTAACGGTTTATTTCTATGAAATTAAATTTAATCATTATAAAAAGACCAGTAGTTTAATCCTTCATCTAGCAAAATTTGCTCATTAATGGGCTGGAAACTATACATTTTTTCAGGATTATCATTGGGATCATTAACATAGACATAGCCAGGTTCATAGCCACGAATTACGATAATGTGACCTACATCGGTAAAGAAACCAGGTTTGACAGATGCAATCACCACTTGGCCTTTTTGGACAGCTTCCATAGCAGAGTAAAAATTATTACCATGATTATAAAAATTAAATCCATGATCGGTTGCATAATCTGAAAATATAGTCCAGGAGGTACCCTCATTTTCGAAAAAATAATCGTGACCGGACCATTCAAGCACTTCTTCTGGCTCAACTAATCGGTTAGATAGATAAGAATATACCATGGCTAAAGATACGATTGCACAACCATTGTCACCTAAAGTATCTTGTTGACTAGCGCCATAATCGATGTCTGAATAAAGGGGTGACTTTTGTAAAATTAATGGAACATCCATTTGTAAATAAGAGTTTTTACTAGCGAAGGAAGGCTGATCAGGGAGAAAGAGGGTTCCTTCTCTTTCAATACTCATCTGGTTCTCATTGATGGCTTGTACAATATCTTGTTGAGCACTCATAATATTTCCTTGATAATCTGTTCTTATAATATCAGCAATCGATTCTTGAACATCTTGAATGGAAGCTGTTTTGGAACCATATTTATTTAATTCAAGGGCCAGCATTTTTTCTTCTTCTGTAGCTGTTTCTTCATTAATGGTTTCATTTTTTACACTCGGTAATTTTTTTTTAATTAGTGCTTGATTGGATGTTGTAACTTTCTCTGGACTGGTATTTTCTTTTGTAGAAAGATGGTTTAAGTAGAAAGTTAAGCTTAGACTTAATAGGATGGTTATAAGGGATAAGAAGGCTGCAAGACGATTTATTTTGTCTTGAAATGAATGCATGGTTTTCCTCCTCAATGGAGCATTACTCCGTAAATTCTTGTTTATGATAGCATAAATTATAAGGGAAACCTATCGAAAAACAAAACTAAAAAATTTGTAATCATATCGCAATTAGGTAAATTTAAATTCTAAATGAGAATCTCTAAGAGCTTATTTGTGACTATTTTTAAGTCCTGTGTTTTAATGGAAGAGTATATAAAGGAGAGAGTACAGTGGAAAAAAATAACTTATTGATGCAGTATTTTGAATGGTATCTGCCTAATGAAGGAAAACATTGGATAAACTTACAAAATGATGTAGATCACTTGTATGAAATAGGTGTGGATCATATCTGGCTTCCTCCTTTTTGTAAAGCCACTTCTATTAATGATGTGGGATATGGAGTCTATGATCTTTGGGATTTGGGCGAGTTTGATCAAGCAGGAAATGTGCGCACTAAGTATGGTAAAAAGGAAGACTTATTGAAGGCTATTCAATTACTCAAACAAAAAGATATTCTACCAATTGCTGATCTTGTGATTAATCATAAGGCTTATGCAGATGGTAAAGAAAAATTTCATGTGATGAAAGTGAATCCTGAAAACCGTCAAGAAATGATTTCTGATCCTTATGAAATTGAAGGTTGGACCCATTTCTATTTTCCAGGTAGAGCGAATAAATACTCAGATTTTGAATGGCACTGGTACCATTTTAGTGGCATTGATTATGATGCGACTAATAATGAAGAGGGTGTTTATTTAATTTTAGGCGACGAAAAAGGTTGGGCTGATGATCAATCGGTAGATAGTACCTATGGTAATTATGACTATCTGATGTTTGCTGATATTGATTTTTCTCATCCTGAAGTAAACGAACATATCAAACAGTGGTTAAAATGGATGGTGAATGAAACGGGAGTTAAAGGTTTACGCTTCGATGCATTAAAACATATTGATTCTCACTATATAAAAGAACTCTGTGAAGAAATTAATTTTACACAAGGTGATGATTTTTATTTAATTGGTGAATATTGGAATCCTGATCTTGAAAAAAAATTAGATTATTTAGAATCGATTAATTATCAGTTAGATCTCTTTGATGTAGGCTTACATATGAATTTATACCAAGCCAGTCAAGCGGGTAATCAGTATGATTTAAGTAAAATTTTTGCAGGAAGCTTAGTTAAGGACAATCCATTAGTCAGTGTAACATTTGTTAATAATCACGACACACAACTAGGACAATCTCTTGAGTCTCAAGTCGAAGAATGGTTTATACAACATGCCTATGCTTTAATTCTTTTGCGTCAGCAAGGACTTCCTACTCTCTTTTATGGCGATTATTATGGAGTACAAAATGGAGAGAAGTCCCCATCCTATCAAGAGCAAATCGATCCTTTACTACACTTGCGAAAATATCATACTTACGGAGAGCAAGTGGATTACTTTGACCATCGAAATACCGTAGGCTGGACTTGTCTAGGAACACAAGAACATCCCTACGGGATAGCAGTAGTGATGACTAATAGTGAGGCAGGTTTTAAAGAGATGAGTATGGGTGAATTGAATGCAGGAGCTATTTATGTTGATTATCTAAATAATCACTCAGGCAAAGTAGAATTAGATGAGCAAGGAAAAGGATTTTTCCCAGTTAATCAAGCCTCAGTATCTGTTTGGATTGATGAAAAAGCTATATGGGACTAGTGAAATAAGATAAATTTAAAACTATTAAAGATAGATATATCTAAAAGAATCACGTATAATATTATTAAGCGTTTTCATATAAACGGCTTATTTAGCATGGGAATGAAAGGATGTGAATAAAATGGAAAAGAAAAATCGGGGCTTTGAAGTTATCCGTTCGTATAAGGATAAAGCGATTCGAATTCCTCAACGGCAAACCAAGTACTCAGCTGGCTATGACATTGAAGCTGCCGAAACGGTTGTACTTCCTTCCTTTTGGAAACAGTCTGTTTATTATTTAATACATAATACCTTTTTAATGATTAAGGGTCAGGAAACCATGAAGGAAGATGACTTATGGCAGGCTACTTTAGTTCCAACGGGTTTAAAGGCCTACATGATGGAAAACGAATATTTGAAGATTGTTAATCGCTCGTCGGGAAGTTATAAGCACCAAACAACCCTACCTAATGGTATTGGTATTATTGATCAAGATTATTATAATAATGAAAAAAATGAAGGACATATATATATTCAACTTATTAATTATGGCTTGAAGGATCGAACCATTCATAAGGGTGAAAGGATTGCTCAAGGAATTTTTTCTAAATTTCTACAAGTAGATGACGATCAAGTAGTTAATAGTGATCGACAGGGTGGTTTTGGGTCATCTGGTTAAGGGAGTGATTGAATGGCAAAAAATAAGGTAATGTATGAGTGTTTAGCTTGTGGCTATGAGTCACCTAAGTGGTTAGGAAAATGTCCAAATTGTGGCAGTTGGAATCAAATGGAAGAACAATTGGTCCCTACAACCACTACTTCAACTACTTTGACTCATACATCACAATCAATGGTCGGCAAAGCCACTCAATTGGATCAAATTCCAAGTCAAGTTGAAGAAAGAATTAATACAAAAATGGGAGAGTTCGATCGAGTATTAGGCGGGGGAATTGTTCCAGGTGGTTTAGTTTTAATTGGAGGCGATCCTGGAATTGGGAAATCGACTTTATTACTTCAGGTATCCATTCACTTGGCTAATTTGAAACAGCGGGTCCTTTATGTTTCTGGTGAAGAAAGTTTAACCCAAATTAAACTCAGAGCTGAAAGACTGGCATTAAGTGGTAAAGATTTTTATTTATTATCTGATACGGACTTGGGTAATATTGTGACTCAAATTCAAGAAGTGAATCCTGAAATCGTAGTCATCGATTCTATTCAAACGATGGCATCACCAGACAATCAAGGCTTAGTGGGATCTGTTTCTCAGTTACGGGCAGCGACTAATATTTTGATGCGAATAGCCAAAGACCATAAAATTGCTATTTTTATAGTTGGCCATGTAACTAAAGAAGGCAATATAGCGGGACCTAGAATGTTGGAACATATGGTAGATGCGGTTTTATACTTTGAAGGTGAAAAACATAATCGCTTCAGAATCTTAAGGGCTGTAAAAAACCGATACGGATCTACCAATGAGATTGGCGTCTTTGAAATGATTGATACAGGTTTAGTAGAAGTAACCAACCCCTCAGAGTTATTCTTAGAGGAGAGGATAGAAGGTGCTACCGGATCCACAGTTGTTGCTGCCATGGAAGGGACGCGAACGGTATTAGCTGAAATCCAATCATTAATGACTCCGACGGTGTTTGGTAACGCCAAACGCACCGCATCAGGAATAGAGTACCAACGTATATCGCTCTTATTAGCAGTCATGGAGAAACATTGTGGTCTTTTAGTTCAAAACCAAGATGCTTTTTTTAAAACGACTGGAGGGGTTCGCTTAGATGAACCCGCCATTGATTTAGCCATAGCTGTAAGTATTGCTTCTAGCTATTGGAATCGAGAAGTGAGAGTAGATGATGTCTTTATTGGTGAGATTGGTCTAACTGGAGAAATTAGAAGAGTCAATCAGATTGAAGAACGAATTAAGGAAGCAAGTAAACTAGGCTTTAAGCGTGTTTTTATCCCTTATAATAATCAATCGCATCTAAAACAACGGGACCTATCGATTGAAGTCATCCCAGTTAAAACGATCAAACAAGCTATTTCAATCGTTTTTCCTAAATAATTGAAAATTCTTACAAAGGAGGTGAAAAAATGATAAAAAAAATGACGATTAGTGTATCAATGATTGTTGGCTTAAGTTTTGGCTATACTTTAGGAGCAGAAATTTGGCGTAGTCTTCGCTTATACCATCAATTATTAATCAATCCTTTTGTGAATAGTATGATTTTCGGACTTATTTTTATGTTATTAGGTATTTTACTTGCGCCGCTTTTTGAACAATTAATTCATAAATTACTATCTATTTTGGAAAAGCAGTCAACGCCAAATCTGTTATTCGGTGCTTTAGGCATTTTATTAGGACTATTAATCGGTTATTTACTTTCGTTGCCGATTGGGTCTTTAGATATCCCTTTCTTATCGAGTACAATGCCGCTTGTTCTGACTGTTTTAGGGGGAATGATTGGTTATCAAATGATGATCAATCGCCGAGATGAAGTCTTACATCTCTTTACAAAATCTGGCCAAAAACTACAATCTGCTTCTTTTGAATTGAATAAAAAACCTAAACAAAGCGAAGTCAAAGCAGGTCAAAGATTGAAGATATTAGACACTAGTGTAATTATTGATGGAAGAATAGCAGAAGTGGTTCAAACAGGCTTTATAGAAGGAAGTTTATTAGTTCCAAAATTTGTCTTATCTGAATTGCAACATATTGCAGATGCTTCTGATTCTTTAAAAAGGGCAAAAGGTAGACGTGGGTTAGATATTCTAAACCTTTTACAAAAGTCTTCCAAAATAAATATTGATTTTTTTGAAGGAGACTATGCGGATATCGAAGAAGTCGATGCGAAATTAGTAAGGCTAGCTAAAGATTTAAATGCGATCTTGGTAACCAATGATTACAATTTAAATAAAGTTTCAGAATTTCAAAATGTTCCTGTCTTGAACATTAATGAGTTAGCCAATGCGGTAAAACCAGAAGTGTTACCTGGTGAGGAAATGCAAGTTCAAATTATAAAAGCAGGAACCGAACGCCGCCAAGGGGTGGCCTATCTTGATGATGGCACCATGGTAGTGGTTGAGGATGGCCAAAATTATATTAATAAGCATTTAAATGTAGTAGTTACTTCATCTTTGCAAACAGCTGCTGGTAGAATGATTTTTGCTAAAATTTTTGAAAATTAAGAGCATTTGAATCTCATTAGATGAAGGAGTACAATAGCTTTTGTAGACTAGATGGAATTAAAGGAGAAATACAATGAGCGATAAAATTCGTGTGCGTTATGCACCAAGCCCTACGGGCGATTTACACATTGGGAATGCGAGAACAGCTTTGTTTAATTATCTATATGCACGTTCACAAGATGGAACGTTTATCATTCGGACAGAAGATACAGATACAAAACGTAATCTAGAACATGGTGAACAAAGCCAATTAGACAATCTAACTTGGCTAGGTATTGATTGGGACGAATCCCCGGTTAATCCTGGTGAATATGGTCCTTACAGACAATCAGAGCGTTTGCATATCTATCAACCCTTGATTGATGACTTATTAGCTCGTGACTTGGCTTATAAATGCTATATGACTGAAGAAGAGTTAGAAGCAGAAAGAGAAGAACAAAAGGCTCGTGGAGAAATGCCTCATTATGGGGGAAAACATGCCCACTTAACCAAGGAAGAACAAGAAACTTTTGAAGCTGAGGGCCGTCAGCCTGTTGTTCGTTTTAGAGTACCAGCAAATGTTACTTATCAATTTGATGATATTGTAAAAGGGCCTGTAAGCTTTGAATCGAAAAATATTTCAGGCGATTGGGTAATTCAAAAGAGAGACGGTATGCCTACTTATAACTTTGCTGTAACTGTGGATGATCATATGATGAAGATCACTCATGTTTTACGTGGAGATGACCATATTGCGAACACCCCTAAACAAATGATGATTTATGATGCTTTTGATTGGGAATATCCAGAATTTGGTCATATGACATTAATTATTAATGCCGAAACTAATAAAAAGTTATCTAAACGTGATGGTGGAATCCTACAATTTATTGAGCAATACCGTAACTTAGGTTATTTACCAGAGGCTTTGTTTAACTTTATTGCCTTATTAGGTTGGTCACCAAAAGGTGAAGAAGAAATCTTCTCGCCACAAGAGTTAGTGGAACAATTTGACCCAGAACGTCTATCAACTTCTCCTGCTTCATTTGATAAGAAGAAATTAGAATGGATTAACAACACTTACATGAAAGCAGCAGATCTTGAGACAGTGGTAGACTATGCATTACCTCATTTACAAAAAGCAGGAAAAGTAAGTGCTGATCCTAATGCAGAAGAATTAGCCTGGGTTAAAAAGCTAGTTAGCTTATACCATGAGCAAATTTCTTATGGTGCTGAGATTGTTGAAGCATCTAGCTTATTCTTCAATGATAAGTTAGAGCTGAGTGAGGAAGCAAAAGAAATTATGCAAGCTGAGAGTGCTTCAACAGTTGTTCAAGCTATGCAAAGCAAATTACAGGCTTTGTCAGATGAAGATTTTGTAGCTAGCAATATCAAACCATTGACTAAGGAAATTCAAAAGGAAACAGGTATTAAAGGGAAAAACCTCTTTATGCCAATCCGAATTGCGGTTTCTGGTCAAATGCATGGTCCAGAATTGCCGGATATGATTGAAGTACTAGGCAAGAAAAAAGCCTTAGACCATATTCAGCAAGTTTTATCGCTTTAGTGAATACAAAGTGGAAACCGATGGTTTCCACTTTTGTTTGAGAGCTTTTTCTTGAGCTTTAAATAATGGAATGTCATAATAAATATGCACAAATTTGAAGGAGGCTACTTATGTATTTCGTAGATAATGAAAATAACTATGATGCGAGTGTCAATATTGCTTTGGAAACTTATTTAGTAGAGAATCGCTTAGTCGATGAGCCAATTTTACTTTTCTACATTAATGAACCTTCGATTATTATTGGCCGTAATCAAAACACTTTTGAAGAAATTAATCAAGCTTATGTTGATGAACATAATATTCGAGTAGTTCGCCGTATGTCAGGTGGGGGAGCCGTTTACCATGATTTAGGAAACTTCTCATTCTGCTTTATCAAAGATGATGATGGAACATTTAGAGATTTTAAAGCATTTACTCAACCCGTCATTGATGCTTTACATAAGATGGGAGCCACTTCAGCTGAATTGTTAGGCCGAAATGATTTACTAGTAGATGGCAAGAAGTTCTCTGGTAATGCAATGTATGCTAAACGTGGGCGTATGACAGCTCATGGAACGATTTTATTCGATTCTGATTTAGACGAAGTCAATAATGCATTAAAACCAAACAAAGCAAAGTTTGAATCTAAAGGTGTCAAGTCAGTACGCTCACGGGTGACAAACTTAAAGCCTTACGTGGATGATAAGTATAAAGAGTTAACTACTGAGCAATTCAGAGACCTTGTCTTATTAGAAATCTTTAATGTTGAAAAACGCGAAGATGTTAAAGAATATCATTTGACAAAAGAAGACTGGGAAAAGGTTTATCAAATTCGTGAAGAGCGTTTTGGTAATTGGGATTGGAACTACGGTCACTCACCAAAATTTGATATTCAAGCCTCTCACAAATTCCCTTTCGGTTTTGTAGATATGCGCTTCAACATTAAAGATGCCATGATTACCGATACCAAAATTTATGGTGATTTCTTTGGACTTGGTGAAATTGAAGATGTAGAAAATGCTATAACTGGCGTTAAATTTGAACGTCAAAGTATTTTAAAGGCCCTAGAAAATATGGATCTTAAAAAATATTTAGGAAATGTTGAAGCAGAAGAGCTTGTTGAAATGATTTTCTCATAAAAGTGCAATAAATTATTGGCCGGAAATATTTCCGGCTTTTTTAATTCTTTATGGACTCATTAAATGCCAATATATTTATTCGAAAGTAAGTGCTAGTAATGATATAATAAGCCTCAAGTTTAATGATAGAAAGAGGGTTCATAAGATGGCTATTCAATTATTTAATACCTTAACACGTCAAAAGGAAAACTTTATTCCCCTAGAAGAAGGAAAAGTGAGCTTTTATCTTTGTGGGCCAACAGTATATAACTATATTCATATTGGTAATGCACGTTCTGCTGTTGCTTTTGATACTATTCGTCGTTATTTAGAGTATCGCGGCTATGAAGTGAATTTTGTCAGTAACTTTACTGATGTGGATGATAAAATTATTAAGGCAGCTGAAAAGGAAGGATTAACAGCCAAAGAGCTTTCTGATAAGTATATTGCTGCCTATAAAGAAGATATGCGTGCGATTAATGTTAAGCCCGCCAGCAATAACCCGCGTGTTATGGAAAATATCCCAGAAATCATTGATTTTATTAAAGTTTTAATCGATAAGGGCTATGCTTATGAAAGCCAAGGAGACGTCTATTATCGGACAGCTAAATTTGAGAAGTATGGCCAATTATCGGACCAGTCTATCAGCGATTTGCGTGATGGCGCTAGTCAACGAATTACTGATGAAGAGAGTGAAAAAAAGGAAAATGCGATTGATTTTGCTTTATGGAAGGCAGCTGGAAAAAGTGCGGTTTCTTGGGAATCGCCATGGAGTAAAGGTAGACCCGGATGGCATATTGAGTGCTCGGTAATGGCTACGAAATACTTGGGTGAAACGATTGATATTCATGGGGGTGGTCAAGACTTACAGTTTCCTCATCATGAAAATGAAATCGCTCAGTCCGAAGCCCATTCTGATTATTCTCATCCATTTGCTAAATATTGGTTACATAATGGGTTTGTAACTATGGGATCCAATGGAGAGAAAATGTCGAAATCATTAGGTAATTTTGTGCTTCTAAGGGATATTATTAAAGAATACGATCCAATGGTTATACGCTATCTTTTAGCTAGTGTGCAATACCGTCGTCCTATCCGTTATGATGCTAATGCCATCGCTACTGCAAGTCGTGAAGTTGAACGTTTGAAAGAACTGATGGATCGCTTAGCCTATCGAATGGATCATTTAGGAAGTGGACAAGCTAGTCTTGATAGAGAACAGGAAGTAAGAGAAGCAATCAAAGAAGGCGTGGATGCTTTTAATCAAGCGATGGAAGATGACTTCAATACGGCTAATGCTTTATCAGCTATTTTTGAAATGAGTAAGCAAATTCATCGCTATCTTGATCAAGAAGCTGTGGCGCTTCAATTGTTAAAAGAAATCAATCAATTGATGTATCAACTTTTAGGGATCTTCGGTTTGGAATTAAATTCGACAGAAGTCCTTGATAGCGAAATTGAAAATTTAATTGAGGAAAGAAATCAAGCGCGTAAAGAGAAAAACTTTCAAAGAGCGGATGAAATTCGTGATTGGTTGAAAGAGCAAAATATTTTATTAGATGATACTCCGCAAGGAACAAGGTGGAAAAGAGGATAAAAGTGACAAATGAAAATACACCAGATAAGTATTCTTTGCTAAATGGCGCAGCCTTAGCCTATGTAGGAGATGCTGTTTTTGAAGTAGAGATACGCAAGCATGTGATTGAATTAGGAAAAACGCATCCCAATAAATTGCACAAAGCCGCCATCAAATATGTTTCGGCTAAGGGGCAAGCGAAAGTGATGCATCATTGGATTCAGCAAGACGATTTCTTAACAGCTGAAGAAATTCAAATCTATAAACGTGGGCGCAATCATAAGGCCAATACAAAAGCTAAAAATGCTTCGATCGGTGATTACCGTCAAGCTAGCGGATTTGAGGCATTATTGGGTTGGCTTAAATTAAGTGGACAAGAAGAGCGTTGCTATCATTTAATTCAACTAGCGATTCAATATATTAATGAAGAAGGAGCCTAATAATGAGAAAGAAAAATCATACAGCGGATTTTCATAAGAAAAAACGCTCCAATATAAATTCTTTCAAAGAGCCTTTGGTAGACTCAAAAGCTTTTGAAAATAGTGAATCGATCTACGGTAAACATGCTGTTCAAGCTTATTTAGAAACAAAAAAGCAAGTTAATAAATTATTTATTCAAATAGGGATTGCAGGAGAAGTAATATCTAGTATAATAAAAATGGCTAAAATTAAAGGAATTGTATTCCAGGAAGTGCCAAAGTCGAAGCTAGATGAAATGGTTGATGGTGAAAATCATCAAGGTGTTGTTCTAACTATTCCTCCTTTTGATTACGCTGAACTAGAAGATGCTCTTCAGTTAGCAGCTTCAAGAGGAGAGGATCCTTTTATTCTTATTTTAGATGGGATTGTCGATCCACATAACTTGGGCTCTATTCTAAGAACGGCAGACGCTACAGGCGTTCATGGGGTGATAATCCCTAAAAGACGTTCAGTTGGATTAACCAATGTAGTTGCAAAAATATCTACTGGAGCCATTGAACATGTTCCAGTGATCCGAGTAGCTAACATTAAACAGGTTATGGATCAGTTAAAAGAAAAGGGAATATGGATCTTTGCGACGGATATGGCTGGAGAAGATATGCGTCAGTGGGATTCACATGGACCAATTGCATTAGTAATTGGTAATGAAGGTCAAGGGGTTTCTGAACTTGTAAAAAAATCAGCAGATGGAATCGTTACTATTCCGATGGTTGGGCATGTGCAAAGTCTGAATGCATCTGTTGCAAGTGCAGTCTTGATGTATGAAGTAGCACGCCACCGTATTGGAAAGTAGGGATTATCATGCGATATAAACGTCAGGAAATTTTATTTGTTGACGGTTATAACATGATTGGTGCATGGCCAGAACTTACCCAACTTAAAAAAATGGACCAGTTAAATCAAGCGCGCGATCAATTATTATTTGAGCTTTCAGAATATCGAAAATACCGAGACCTCAAAATTATCGTTGTCTTTGATGCACAATTTGTTCCCGGAATAACACAAATTTATGAACACTATCAAGTCGAAGTTGTTTTTACACAAGAAGGGGAAACAGCTGATTCCTATATTGAAAGAGAAGTAGCTCATTGGATTTCTCCTCTTAATCGTGTGGTAGTTGCGACAAGCGATATGGCAGAGCAATGGCTAATTTTTCAAAAAGGTGCCATGCGAATGTCTGCTAATGAGCTTTATATGCAGTTACAATTTAATAAAAGACAAGTTCGACAAACAGTTGAAGACCACTATTCACAGTTAATCAGGCGGCGGAGCCCTTGGAAGCTTGACCAATTGAAGCTATTAGATGATCTAAGATTTCGCTTAGATGATGACAAGAATGAATAATGGAGAGATGAAATGAACGAGTTTGACCATTTGACCAATGAAATGTTGATTATGCGCTTGAAAGAAAATATCGCTGATGAGTTTTCATTTATGTTACTAGTTGAACGTTTTATTCCCCTCTTAAAAAAATTTGCTTATCAAATGCCAGTGGATGGCTATGAACCAGAAGACATTATTCAAGAAGGAGTTATCCTGATGTATCGGGTAATTCAACATTATGATCCTGCTTATGGTGGTTATTTTGCCCCTTATTTTCAAAGATCATTGTATAATTACCTGATTAATTTACTCCGTCGCAATTCCAAAGAAGCTCAGACCATTCGCTTTGGAATGGACGCTGAACGCGATCAGCTTGAAATTGGTGATAGTATTAGTCATAAGAGCTTAAGCTATGACTATCAATTAGCAACTACTCCCGAATTACAAGTTATTGTCAATGAAGAAAAAGAACGTTATCTTGCTAAGCTAAGTCTTTTTGAAAGACAGATTATCTTCTGTTATAGTGATTTATCAATGAAACCAAGAGAAATTGCTGAGTATTTAGGCATTGATAAAAATCGAGTCAAAAATGCTTTGAGACGAGCAAAAGATAAGTTAAGAGATATTATCGCTGAATAGAAACTACTAATAATTTATCCAAGAATTAGTCGAAAATAGACCGATTCTTGGCTTTTTTATTAGGAATCTGAGTCTTTACTTGTGCAATCTACTTATGATATACTACGGTCTGTTCTTTATGAACACTATGATTCTTCGGTGGATCAAGCCACCCTCAGTCCTTTGGTCATAGTAATTACTAGAGCCTGCTCTATAAAGGAGACTAATATGAAAAAAAAATATACTACTAATGATTTAACGCGAATAGCATTAGTTGCTGCTTGTTACATTGTGTTGACTTTGATAATTTCCCCTCTTTCCTTTGGATTGGGAATTCGTATCAGTGAGGGATTGAATTTTTTAGCCCTTTATAATAAACGTTATATTTTAGGAGTTACTTTAGGCGTTTTTATTGTCAATTATTTTTCTTACGGTATTTGGGATATGATCATTGGCTCGCTCACTAGCTTTATTTTTTTACATTTAGCTTGCTCTATCATTGAAAAACTATTTCCTTTAATTGATAGTAAGAAAGATGAAATTAATAAGTCGCTGTTTTTCAAATATTTAATTATTGGCCTATCCATGACTATATCGATGGTTAATATTGCCTTGTTAGTTGTTTTTTTAGGAGCTCCTTGGGAAACTTTTATAACCCGACTTGTAAGTATGATGGTTAGTGAAGGCTTATCTCTATTGGCTGGAGGAATAATTATCTATTTTATCAGTGAGCGAATCGATTTAAGACGTTAAGTGATAGATTATTAGAAGCAATCATCAATTTATATTTCAAAAACGGTCAAGAAATATTAGCTTTTTTAAAATGAAAATTGAAAAGAATTAATTTACAAGCAAACATTTGAATGCTAAAATAATGGCAGTTAAATAATCGTAAAGTAAAGGGGAGCCTTGAAGCTGAGAGTGGACTTGTTCCAGACCCTTGAACCTGATCACGGTCAAACGTGCGTAGGAATTACTTTGAAATAGGGACTTTATGCCTTTTCTCTTTACTTTGCAAAAATGTAAGGAGTTTTTTTATGGGAAAGAATAAAAATGTTTTACTTCTAGTAGAAGCAGCTATTTTTGCTGCTATCGCAGTGGTCCTGTCTTTATTACCGACAAATTTCGGTGCTTCATTAACGATTTCTTTAGGCATGGTACCATTGACAATTTTATCCTTAAAACGAGGATTTAAATGGGGGCTGTTTTGCGGCTTTCTATGGGGTTTGCTACATTTCCCCCTAGGGAATGTATATTTTTTAAGCGTTAGTCAGGTATTAATTGAATACCTCCTTGCTTTTGCTTTTGGTGGTTTTGCGGGCTTAATGTCTGAGCGTTTTTATCAGTCTGAAAATAAAGCTTGGCCTTTAATTTTAGCAACTTTCATTGGAACATTTGCACGTTTCTTCTGGCACTTTGTGGCTGGCTATATTTATTGGGGATCTTATGCACCTGAAGGGATGTCACCCTTAGTCTTCTCATTTATCATGAATGGAGCGAGTGCCTTATTAACATCTTTTGCTTCGGCAATCATTCTATTCCTAGTCTATCAAGCAGCCCCTCGTTTATTCGATCGTAAGCTATATAGATAATAAGTTTATATTTAAAGTAGTGAATATTTCTCCACTACTTTTTTTGTGCACATTTTTAAATTAAATTTAAACCAATCACAATAAAAAGTTAAATAAAAGCATTTATACCAACGTTTAAATTTATATTTTCACAATATCTTTTAATCTTCATTTAATGTGAAATATCAAAAAGTTATGTTATAATGCTCTTATGACTTGTGGCAGAAAGGTGGTGATTGGTTGTGATCGAATTATTTGATGTTGCTAAACATTACTATTTGAATAATAAACAAGTTAAAGCGGTTGATGGTATTTCCCTAACGATCCAAAATAAGGAAATTTTTGGTTTGGTAGGAGAAAGTGGTGCTGGAAAATCGACTCTTTTAAGGTTTATTAATCTTTTAGAAAAACCAGATAAAGGAAAGGTATTAATTGATGGACAAGATCTATTGCAACTCAGCAAGGAAGAACTGCGACTCCATCGTAAGTCTGTAGGTATGATTTTTCAGCATTTTAATTTATTGAATAATAAAACAGTTGGTGAAAATATCACCTTACCCCTTAAATTGTTTAAATATTCAAATGCCCTGTCTCTTGATTCTGTTCTTGATTTTGTTGGTCTAGCTGATAAAAAAGATCAATATCCTGGTCAGTTGTCGGGGGGGCAAAAACAAAGAGTTGGTATTGCAAGAGCGTTAATTACTAAACCAAAAATTTTGCTTTGTGATGAGCCGACCTCTGCTTTGGATGTCATGCGAACGAATGAAATTGTTCAAATATTAAAAGCAGCACATCAACAATTCGACATGACAATTATAGTGGTGACCCATGAATTGGGTTTTGTAAGGCAACTTTGCGACAGAGTGGCAATTATGGAAAAAGGTGGTTTAATAGATATAGTTGATAATTTGACCGACCGTGACCAAGAACTAGTAGGAAGTTATTATGATAAAGTGAAGGAGGTCCTAAGCTAAGATGTTGGAAGAAATAATAGTGCGCGTCATTGAATATTGGCCAAAATTATGGGAAAGTCTTCAAGAAACAAGTATTATGCTTTTTTTCTCCTCAGCAGCAGCTATTTTGTTAGGTCTTCCTTTAGGTACTCTTTTATTTTTGACTAGTCCGGGTCAGCGAATGGGTAAAGCAAGAAAGGATTATTTTTTGAATTCTAGCTTAAACCTATTTGTAAATATTGTTCGTTCTTTTCCTTTTTTGTTACTTGTTGTCGCAATGCAACCCCTTATTCGAATGGTTTATGGGCGAGCAACTGGCGATCCGATTGCAGCATCCTTTCCGATGATGTTGATTGCCATTGTCCTTTATGCTCGCTTCGTGGAACAGTCTTTGCATGACATTCCTAAAGGCGTGGTGGAATTAGCTGATTCCCTTGGAGCGAATACTTGGGAGTTAGTCACTCAATTTCTATTTGTTGAAGCACGGTCATCTTTAATTATTGGATTTACCACTGCTTTTGTATCCTTTCTATCTTATTCGACCATTATGGGGGTAGTTGGCGGCGGTGGGATAGGAGATTTTGCTATCCGATATGGTTACCAGAGGTATGAAACGGATATCATGTATTTTGCGATTATTCTAATCATAATCATTGTTCAAATTCTACAATGGTTAGGTTTAAAAATTGCGCGTAAGTTAGATAAGAGATAATAGGAGGAATTAGATGTTTAATAAAAATTTATTTAAGAGCTTTGTTACTTTTGCATCAGTGTCACTAGCTTTAAGCGGTCTACTATCCGTTTCGGCACAAGAAGATAATGTATTAAAGATTGCTTCTCATATGCCACCGATGACTGATATCGTTGAAATTGCAGCGGATGTAATTGAAGAGCCTTACTCTATTGAATTAGTAGAGGTTTCTGATAATATTCAATACAATGAAGCAGTGTTTAATGATGAAGCTTTTGGAAGTTTTGCACAACACCTTCCATTTATGGAAATGTTCAATGAAGAGCGTGAAGCAGATTTAGTAGCCATTCAACCAGTATATAACGCTGTTGTTGGGTTCTATTCACCTGTTTATGAGTCAATGGAAGATATCGAAGAGGGCGCAGAAGTGGCTATTCCTTCAGATCCAACAAATGAGGCACGTGCATTATTCGTCCTTGAACAAAATGACTTAATTGAATTAGATGATGAAGCAGGTCTTTTCCCGACAGTAGATGACATTACTGAAAATCCTTATAACTTCGAGTTTACAAGTGTTGACTTATTAAACTTAACAGGTGCTTATGAGGATGGCGTTGAATTAGTTTTCAACTACCCAACTTATATTGCTTCAATTGATTTAAAACCTGAAGATGCTTTGTTCTTAGAAAAAGATGATGAAAATACTTTTGCTATTATTCTTTCAGTTCGTGAAGGAAATAAAGATAGTGAAGCAGCTAAGGCATTACAAAAAGCTTTCTCATCTCCTGAAGTACGTGAATTTGTCGATAAATTAGCGGAAGAAGGACACTTAGAACCAGCTTTTGATTCTAAAGACAATGAAGACGATGAAGACGATCAGAATGAAGAAGCATCTGATGATCAAGATGATTCTTCAGAAGAAGCAGAATAATAGAAAAAGTAAAAGCTGGCTAATGGCCAGCTTTTTTGATTGTATAAATGAATTCGTTTACTTAATTTTTATTAGAAATTCCTCTTGAAATCCTCATGCAATTTTAATAAAATAAACCTACTTTATTTTCTGGAGGGATTAGTATGAAGAAGAAAGATCTATTAGCTATTGGTTTTATGTTATTTGCCATGTTTTTTGGAGCAGGTAACTTAATCTTTCCAGTTGCTCTCGGCCACGAAGCAGGTCAGAGTTTATTACCAGCTATTTTAGGTTTCATCATTACCGGCGTCGGGTTGCCATTATTGTCGATGATTGTTGGCTCAAGTTTAAAAGGCGGTTATTTTAATGCTTTGAGTAAAATTAACTCTGTCTTTGCGATTGTTTTATTAACTTGTAACTATTTAATCATAGGGCCCTTGTTTGCTATTCCGCGGACGGCCACAACTACTTATGAGATGTCCGCTCTTCCATATATATCTAACGCTAATGGGATTACTTTAGCCTTATTTACCTTCGTCTTTTTTGGTCTTGTTTTGTGGATTTCATTAAATAAGAATTCGATAGTTGATGCGATTGGCAAGTGGCTGACGCCAGCTTTGTTAATTTCCTTAGTCATTTTTCTAGTAAGATCCTATTTCCTTTATCGAACAAATGAACCTTCTGCTCCGATGAAAATAGCATATCAAAACAATCCTTTGGCTGAAGGTTTTGTTAAGGGTTATGCTACTATGGACACACTTGCCACATTAGCCTTTGCTATTGTTGTTAAAAGTGCTTTTGAAACAAAAGGTGTCTTTGATCAAAAAACACTATTAAAAGAAGGAAGCAAGGCTTCATTAATTGCAGCAAGCTTATTGGGACTTTTCTACTTTGGTCTAGCATGGGTTGGTAATCATATTAGTCTAACAGAGGCTCTGCCTGAAGGTCAAAATCTTGGAACTTTTCTATTACAGACTATAGCAAATAATGCTATGGGGCAATCCGGTGTTGCTTTGTTAGGAATTATTGTCTTTTTAGCTTGTTTAACCACCGCTTGTGGCCTAGTAGCAGCAATTAGTCAGTTTTTTCATGATCTATACCCTAAGATTTCCTATCAAAATCATGTTATCATAATGACTGCTGTGTCATGGTTAATGGCCAATCAAGGATTGGATCAAATTATAGCGACTAGTGGTCCTGTTTTAGAGATAATTTATCCTGTCACTATGTCTCTTATTTTCCTTGTCATCTTACATAAAGTGCGACCACTTAACAGAATGCAATTTTTATTACCTCTACTGTTCGTCTTATTAGTTAGCTTTTTTTCTGTTCTATTGAACGCTAAAGTCATCGAGTGGAAGTGGCTTGTAGATATGCCCCTAGTAAAAATTGGCTTTGCATGGATTCCAACTCTCGTCCTTGGAACTTTAGTCAGTGTTATTTTTGTCGACCGTTCCCAAAGCTTAGACTTTACTGTCTAAAGAAATTAAAGCATTAGCCTAATAAAATTTTTAATAATTTATTTTCAAATTAACATTTCAATAAAGTGATATAAAAATGCTGGACTTAGATCCAGTATTTTTTTATTGAATTTTTTGATCTAGAGAATGCACAATCTATAATTACTTAATTCATTGAAATAAAGTCGTTCTTATCCAATAAAGATTGTGAAGAAAATCAAAGAAAAGAAACTATTTAAATGAATAATATGCTCAACAAAAAAATGAAGGTCGTTCATATTTATTTATTCACAATATAAATAAAATATTAACCAAAAATTAACTAAAAAATTTCACTAAATAAATCAATAAATTTTTTGATAGTTACTCATATTATATTTTAGAGCAAAATAAAAATTTTAAAAGATAGCTGTATGTCAATAAAGAAAGCGTTGACAAACAAACAGGTAAAAGGTAGACTGAAAATATGAATCCGCTTGCAACGGAATGAATATTTATGGAAGGAGGATAATGGGTAAGTTATTGTTATCTGGTCTTTGTGAAAAATTTCACTTTTAAGAGAGTTGATTTTTCAAATAAATAAAGGAGCAATTATGATGAAAAGAAAATTAGGATTATTTACGTTATTGTTAATGGGCGTATTTTTATTAGTAGGCTGCTCTGGTGGAGGAAGTGGAGAAACTTTAACAGTTGCTGTATCTGGGGATGCAATTTCACTCGATCCGATTGCCACCAATGATAACCAGTCCAGTCATGTTATGACTCAAATATATGAGGGATTAGTTAAAATCAATGATGAGGGTAAGGCAGAACCTAGCTTGGCTGAAAGTTTTGATCAACCTGATGAAACAACATACGTTTTTAAATTAAAACAAGGAATCAAATTCCATAACGGAGAAGAATTAAAGGCATCTGACGTTGTTTTTTCTCTAAAACGTGCGATTGAAGCACCAAACGTGAAGCACTTATTCGAAACAATCGATATTGACTCTGTAAAAGCTACTGATGACTATACAGTAGAATTTAAACAAACTGAGCCGTTTTCTGGTATTTTAGCTGCTTTATGCCACCCTGGTGCATATATCGTAAATGAAAAAGCAGTAAACGAAGCAGGTAATGATTACGCACGTAATCCTGTAGGAACTAACGCTGTGAAATTTGTTAAGTGGACCAAGGCAGATTCTGTTGAAATGGAACGTTTTGATGATTACCATGGGGAAAAAACTGAATACAAGAATTTAATTTTCCGTGTAATCCCTGAACCAAGTAACCGTGTGATTGAGTTGGAATCTGGTGGGGTAGATATTGCTTATGACATCTCAGCAATTGATCTTGAGAAGGTTGAAAACAATGATAAATTACAATTATTGAAATCTTTTGACTATGGGACAACTTATTTAGGATTTAATATTGCTAAAGAACCATTTAATGATCCAAAAGTTCGTGAAGCGATTTCTTATGCAATTGACATTGATTCGATCGTTAAAGCTGTATTTAAAGGATTAGGTCAAACAGCTACAGGTGTAATGTCACCTACGTTAGCTTATTCTATCTCTGATGAATATGAGCCACGTGCACGCGACGTTGAAAAAGCGAAAGAATTACTAGAAGAAGCTGGTTTCCCAGATGGCTTTGAAACTTCTATTTCAACTAATGAAAACAAAGACCGGATTGATATGGCAACTGCTATGAAGGAACAATTATCAGAAGTAGGTATTGATGTTTCAATAAACGTATTAGAATGGTCAGCATTTAACGAGTTAATTAAGAATGGTAAACACGATATGTTTGAAATTGCATGGACAGCAGATTCTCCAGACCCAGATACTTTCTTATATCCATGCTTCCACTCTTCAGCTAAAGGTGAAGGTGGTAACTACATCTATCTTGAAGATGATGAGTTAGATAAGATGTTAGAAGAAGCCCGTTTCTCTCAAGATGATGAGGAGCGTGCAGACCTTTACCGTCAAGCACAAGAACATTTAATGGATATCACAGCTTGGATTCCAGAGCACAATAAAGAATTGACAGTGGGTGCTCAAAAAGATGTTAAAAATATTAAACTTTCTCCATTTGGATGGTATCAATTAGCGCCGGTAACTAAGGGAGAAAAATAGTTCATTGTATTCTAGAGGAGATGGAAACATCTCCTCTATCTAAAGAAGAGGGTGCGTTAAAACATGCTAAAATATATATTAAAAAGGCTACTGTATTTAATTCCTGTCATTTTAGGCGTCTCTTTTATTGTATTTGCTTTGCTTTATATCACTCCAGGAGATCCTGCACGAAATGCTTTAGGACCTTCTGCTTCTGAGGCAGCAGTTAAGGCTTTAAGACTAGAAATGGGATTAGAAGATCCGTTCTTAGTACAATTTGGTCGTTACATTAAGAATGTATTTACTAAATTAGATTTAGGAACTTCCTATATTACTAAGTCTTCAGTTGCAGCTGAGATTTTTAACCGAGCAGGTGCTACAATAAAATTAGCATTTCTTTCCATTTCTTTTGCTGTTCTATTAGGTATTCCAATTGGAATTATCTGTGCGATTAAACAGTATTCTATTTTTGATAATATCGCTATGGTTTTTGCTTTAATTGGTATTTCAATGCCAGTATTCTGGTTAGGACTTTTACTTATTATGTTATTCTCTGTTAGACTAGGCTGGTTCCCATCATCAGGATTTTCAATGCCATCTCAGATGGTTCTTCCTGCTGTTGCCTTGGGATCCCAGTCCGTTTCGGTTATTACGCGGATGACTCGATCTTCAATGCTGGAAGTTATTCGACAAGACTATATTCAAACAGCAAAAGCCAAGGGTCAGCGGCAAAATGTTGTCGTTTGGAAGCATGCGCTTGGAAACGCCTTGATTCCAATCATTACAATTGTCGGTACTCAGTTTGGTCAGCTTATGGGGGGAGCCTTAATGACAGAGGTAATCTTCTCAATTCCTGGTATTGGTCGTTTGATGGTTGACTCCATCAAGATGCGTGATATGCCGATGGTTCTGGGATGTGTTCTCTTTGTGGCGGTAACCTTTAGTATTGTTAACTTAATTGTGGATATCCTATATACCTATGTTGACCCACGAATTAAGACAAAATATGTGTAAGGGGGTATCAACATGGAAAATCCTAAATTAAACTCTGAAAAAGATGAAGTAGCTGAATTAGACCGTAATCAGATAGTTAGCGGAATGGAAGAAGAGCATTCAGTTGTAAAGGACCATTATCTGAAAGAGCAAGAACATAAGCGTGGTCGCTTCCGTGGTCTGCAAGACATTTGGATTCGTATGAAACGTAATAAATTGGCAATGGTGGGTCTCTTTATTATTGGACTTTTGGTATTAGTGGCTATTTTTGCAGATCAGATTGCTCCTTATGGTTTTGCTGAACAAAACCTACAAAATCAATTTGCACCACCAAGTTCAGAACATCTATTTGGAACAGATGATTTGGGTCGTGATATTTTTTCTAGGGTTATTTATGGATCAAGAATTTCCCTAAAAGTTGGATTTATTTCGGTATCGATTTCACTGATTATTGGTGTAGCGATTGGAGCAGTTACAGGTTATTATGGTGGTCGAGTAGATAATATGCTTATGCGCTTTATTGATATTCTACAATCGATACCAGATATTCTATTAGCGATTGCTATTATGGCAGCTTTAGGGCCCGGATTGGCAAACCTTATGATTGCTGTGGGGATTGCAGCTATTCCAGGTTATGCGCGTTTAGTACGCTCCTCTGTGCTTTCTATTCGTGATATGGAATTTGTGGAAGCAGCTAAAGCAAATGGTTCGAGTGATTTTAGAATTATCTTAAAACATATCATTCCAAACTGTATGGCACCGATTATTGTTCAAGCGACCCTCGGGGTTGCCTATGCAATTATTAATGCTGCTGGTTTAAGTTTTATCGGTTTAGGATTAGAGCCACCAACACCAGAGTGGGGAGCTATGTTATCAGGTGGTCGTTCTTACATTCGAGATGCTGTACATATGACCCTCTTCCCAGGACTGGCTATTGTTACAACGATTTTTGCATTAAATGTCTTAGGGGATGGTCTGCGTGATGCACTCGATCCTAAGCTGAAGCGCTAGGGGGAAAGATTATGGTGGAATTATTAGACTTACGAAATGTTAGTGTACAATATGAGACAGATTCAGGAACTGTATACGCAGTTAATAATTTGAATCTGTCAATCGGTAAGAAAGAGACCTTGGGGTTAGTTGGAGAAACTGGTGCAGGAAAAACAACAACGGCTTTAGCTATTATGCAATTAATTCAAGATCCTCCTGGTAAGATTACCTCAGGTGAAATCTTACTTGAAGATCAAGACTTAATGAATGTTAAAGAAAAGGATATGTTCAATATCCGAGGCAATAAAATTTCGATGATTTTCCAAGATCCAATGACTTCATTAAATCCGATAATGACCGTTGGAGATCAAATTAAGGAAGTTATCGAACTCCATCAAGATCTTACTAAAGAAGAAACCGTTGCAAAAGCAGAAGAAATGTTAGAGTTAGTTGGAATCCGTAAAGAAAGATTGAATGACTATCCACATCAATTCTCTGGTGGTATGAAGCAGCGGGTGGTTATTGCGATGGCTCTTGCATGTAATCCGGAATTAATTATTGCCGATGAACCGACAACGGCTCTCGATGTAACCATTCAAGCACAAGTACTAGAATTAATGAAAGATTTAAAAGATAAATACGATACATCAATGATTTTAATCACTCACGATTTAGGTGTAGTCGCTGAAATTTGCGACTATGTATCGGTTATTTATGCCGGTACGATTGTGGAACATGCTTCTGTTGAGAGTTTATATGAAGAACCACTGCATCCTTATACGCGAGGTTTGTTTGATTCCATTCCAAGTGCCGATGAAGATGTGGATAAATTAAAAGTCATTTCTGGCTCAACACCGGACCCTTCGGATTTACCGTCAGGCTGTCGCTTCCATCCAAGATGTAAACATTGCATGGAAATTTGTAAGTATAAATTTCCAGAATATCGTGAAGTAAAACCTGGTCACTATGTAGCTTGTCATTTATATAACCAGGAAGGGGGAGAAAACCTTGACTAACAATAATCAAGAAGCATTGATTAGTGTGCGTAATCTTAAAAAATATTTCCCCACTAAAGCCGGTGATTTAAAAGCGGTTGATAATATTAGTTTTGATATTAAAAAAGGTGAGACTTTGGGTCTAGTGGGTGAGTCTGGTTGTGGAAAGTCTACGGCAGGACGTGCCATTATTCGTTTACATGAACCAACGGCCGGTGAGATTTACCTTGAAGGTAAGAACATTATGGAATACAAGGGCTTGAAAGAAATGCGCTTGATGCGTCAAGAGATGCAAATAGTTTTTCAAGACCCTTACTCTTCTCTTAATCCAAGGATGTCCACTTTTGACTTAATAGCTGAGCCCTTACGTGTTAATAAATTGACAAGAAACCAGGCTGAATTAGAGCAAAAAGTGTATAAAATGATGGAGACGGTAGGTCTAGCTAGACGGTTAGCTGGTTCATTCCCACATGAATTAGATGGCGGACGGCGTCAAAGAATTGGTATTGCTAGGGCACTTATTCTTCAACCGAAGTTTCTTGTTTTAGATGAACCGGTTTCTGCCTTGGATGTTTCCATTCAGGCTCAAATCTTAAACTTGATGGATCAACTGCAAGAGGAATTTGGTCTGACTTATCTCTTTATTTCACATGACTTATCAGTTGTTCGGCATATTTCTGACCGGATAGCTGTTATGTATCTTGGTCAGATCGTGGAATTAGGTACTTATGATCGGATTTTTGAAAATCCATTACATCCTTATACGAGAGCTTTACTTTCAGCTATTCCGATTCCAAAAGTTGGAGTTAAACGAGAGCGGATTTTCTTAGAAGGAGATGTACCAAGTCCGGTGAACCCTCCAGAGGGTTGTCGTTTTGCTGGTAGATGTAAACACTGTATGGAGATTTGTAAGACAACTCCAGTTGAACTCAGAGAAGTTGAACCGGGTCACTTTGTGGCATGTCACTTATACAATGATATTAAATTTGCACAGTCGGTAGAATTTCCTGAAGAACAGATGAAATTGATTTAAATTAATATCCCTTCTAAAACACCTCTGTACTAGGTAGTTAGAAGGGATTTTTATAATGATTTTATTTCATTAAGCAATAGTTGATTTGTTTCTTTTGGAAATTACCTTTCATATAAGCGTAGTTAAAAGCTTTATTCTCATAAAAGCTTTCTAAGTCAGAGGATTTATGCGAAGGAGATGTTTGAGCCAATCAATTCATAGTTTTTTCGTAATTATTGAAGATAATAAATTTTTATCTTGACAAGTTAACTTTGCAAATATACAATTTAAGAAAAGTAAACATGGCAAAGGGGAGATAAACTTGGAAAAAGATGATTTTTTAAAGCTGGCTCAAAAGGAAAAAAAGATGAGGGAGAGATTTTTGTTAATGATAAATCGAGCGTTTGGATTTCGAGGGCATTAATTGGTATCGCTGCATTTATTTCCGCTATTAAAGAATCGCAGAATCTCCCTTTTTTGGATATTCTTGCCATGCTGTGTCTTTCAATTGGAGTAGGAGAATTATATAAATACTTTGCAAGGAAAGAAATAAAATATTTATTTTTGTTTATCCTATTGTTTATAGTGGGAATAGTTGCAATAGTGTTTTTTGTAAAGGATCTTTATTATGGATGAAAAGTTAAAACTAAAGAATAATCTAAAAGGTTTACGAAAAGAATTAAAACTAACTCAAGAAGAATTGGCAAATATGGTTGGAGTATCTCGAAATACTATTTCCTCAATAGAAACAGGTCAGTATAACCCAACTGCAAAATTGGCCTATTTACTATGTTTAGCACTCGATAAGAAATTTGAAGAAATTTTTTATCTATCTACTGGAGATAATTAATACGATATTTTAATCAAAATTTATTCTTAACTAAGATTTTATAGAATATAGTTTAAAATGTAGGTAAAATCTGTAGAGTTTCCAGCAGATAAATGAAATTGATTTAAATAAGAACCCTCTTAAACACCTTATCAAGTTGTTTTAAGAGGGTTTTAGATTTTGAATATTTTACTAATTGAGACAGTAGTTAATTTCTTTGTTTTCGAAATCACCATTGGCATAGCTATATTCAAAGGCCTTAAATGCTTTAAAGGTATTTAAATCTAAAGATTTTGTTTGTAGTAAATAGTTGAGTAGAGCCCCTCTCAATTTTTTACTGGTGGCTGAAGGTGCCTTTTTACCTAATTCTATATCTTTATAGAAGTTAATCTGGATGAGTTGCATTTTTTTAGGGTCTAGTAAAGAAGCAAACTCATTAGAAGCGAGATTAATGACGGTTTGTTCTTCGAACACATTATTGTAAAGAGGTTTCCACAAGCTTTTTAAGCTTTGATTTTTGATTTTTAGCGAGGTATTAAAGTCTAAACGGTAGGGATTGATTGGTTGAAGAGGAGAGATTGGCCCATATAAAGCAGATAGAATTTTAAGATGGTTTTTAGCATAATTCAAGTCTATTTTATCCCATTTGATTTGCCGAAAGGCTAGGCCTTGATAGACTTGATGAGCAGGACGAGCTGTTTTTTTATTAATGACTTGATAACGATGATAGATATCTTGAGCAAGTTCAGCTGAGCATTTAAAGAGTTTTTCTAACTCAGTCGTATCTTTTAAGGCAAGCTCTTTGATAATGGCTTGGACGGGATCTGATTGTGGTATTAAACCATTACCGACTATCGTATCCATCTCTTTACTGGGAGAGAAAATAATTAAAGTCATAGGCACACTCCTTTATTGGGCTTTAGCAACGGATGAAGCTTTTGGTAAGTCAAAGCTAGGAAAATGTAGTTCGAATTGACCAATAATTGTTGATGAAACTAAAGTGGTAATAAAAGAAAAGATCAGGTGTTGTGGAGCAATATATAGCAGTGAAAGTAATAAAACCACGCCATCTGTTAACAAATAGGCTTTTGTAATTGATACGTGGGCCCTCTCAGAAATAACCATTGCCAAAGCATCATCGCCCCCTGCGGCACAACCTTGACTGATACATAAACCACATCCTACGCCGATTGCAACGCCTCCTAAGATAGCAGCTAATAAAGGTCTATCATAAAGGCTTGGAAGAACGGGTCCCATCCATAGACAAAGGCGATAGAAAACAGCAAATAGAAAGGATGCGTGAATGACACGGCGAATAAAATCTTTACCTAATAAGGATAAGCCAATAAGGTAGCAGCTAATATCTGCTAAAAAACTTAATTTAGATGGCTCCCAGCCAAAGAAATGATAGCAGAAGAGAACTAAACCAATGACACCCCCTTCTGTAATTTTAGCGGGCATATGAATGTTCACCAAGCCAAAAGCCATGATAAAGGCTCCTAATGCAATAACCAATATTTCTTTTTTACTTAATAAAAAGCGACTCAAAAAGCGCTTAAGCATATTTACACTCCTAATTTTTATTACACGAAGTCTCATTAGGACACAAAAAAAGACTGCTTGTGTCGTAGGCTAACCTCGTACGGCAATCTTAAGATGGTATGGATGCTTTTTTTGTTTGCTAATTTTTCTTTTGGTAAAACTCTGAGCTTCTAGTAATCTTTTTAGCCTTTGCAGACTCCACATCAGGTTTCAACTAGGCTCTTTATCGACGATATAAGCATCAGATAAACCCTACTGATCGAAATGAACGAACCAGTATCCATCGTAAAACGATACTATAAAAATTATAGCACGAACTAGGAATTTGGCAAATAAAATTACCCTTTTAAAATTATTGTTTTTCTTAAAAGTTTAGCTTGCCTAACAAAATAGAATAGGGTAAACTAAGATTTAAAGGAAATGAAGTACTTCCTATTTACCTTCAGCAAGGTAGATAAACCGCTAATTAGCTGATGACTTCTGTATGCTTTTTTGGCATACAGAAGTTTTTGTATTTTAAAGGAGGAAAAGCAATGTTGTGGAGTTTAGGGCTTGTCTTGATATTGGGGTGGTTGTTTGGAAAACTATTCGAAAAAATTAACTTACCAAAACTGTTAGCCTATTTGGTATTAGGTATTTGTTTAGGTCCAAATGTTTTCAATTTATTATCTGGTGAATTAACACATTTGGCGGGAGAAATTCGTCAAATTGCTTTGATGATTATTTTGATTAGAGCTGGACTAACTTTAAAATTTTCGGATTTAATTAAAGTAGGAAGACCAGCTATTTTAATGTGTTTTTTACCTGCAATTTGTGAAATTTTAGCTATTGGTTTGATTGGACCTTATCTTTTAAACATATCTTATGTTGATTCATTTTTATTAGCTAGTGTACTGGCGGCTGTATCACCTGCGGTATTAGTACCGAGAATGGTGGGGTTAATTGACCGAGGATTAGGAACTAAACAGGCCATTCCTCAAATGATTTTAGCAGGCGGGACAGCAGATGATATTTTAATTTTTGTATTATTTGCAGCCTTTATGCAATTAGCTCAAGGTCAAGGTGTTTCAGCATCAACGGTATTATCTGCACCTATTTCAGTAGTCACAGGAATATTTTTGGGGTTTTTAGTGGGGCATAGCTTAAGTTATTTCTTAAACCGCTATCAGTGGGAAGGGCAACAAGCTTTAATTGTCTCTTTAGCTATTTCTTTTTTAGTTCTTGGTTTAGAGAGCTTATTAACTGACATCCTGCCTTATTCAGGTGTGCTTGCTGTTTTAGTGATTTTCCTAATTGTGCAAAAGAAAGCGCCGCAAAGGGCTGTCACTTTAACAGCCTCGTATCAAAAAATTTGGCAGTTTGCTGAAATTTTCCTCTTTGTCTTCCTAGGAGTGATTGTCAATCCGAGTTTAGCCTTAGAAGCGGGCTGGCCGATAGTAATCATTATTGTAATAGGTCTTATTTTCCGTATGTTGGGGGTTGCTTTATCCATTTTAAAGACACCATTTGCAAAGAAAGAGCGTTATTTTATTATGGGAGCTTATTTACCAAAAGCTACGGTTCAAGCTTCCCTCGGTGGACTCCCATTAATGGCTGGTATTGCTAGTGGTTCTTTAATTTTAATAGCCGCCACTGTATCTATTTTAATAACAGCTCCATTAGGCGCTATCTTTATTGATTATTTTGCGCCGCTTTGGTTAGAACATGAGGATACTTCAGTCAAATAATTAGCACAAAAAGCCATCATGATCTGTTGTGGCACTGTACCCCATAAATGGGACAGAATAAAAAACACCTTTGTTAGGCTGCTTGTTGTCGGTATTGAACCGGTGACACCTAGCCTAATATTTGTTGAACTCGCTTATGATTAACAGTTTTTTCTGTTTCTAAGTTGATTAAATGGGTGATTTTACGGTAACCATAGGTGAAAGGCTGTTTCTTACATAATTGTCCAATTTTAATTTTCCCTTCATTTTCTAGGTTAGCATTTATACGAACTTTCCAACGATAATAAGTAGATCGAGCGGATCCATAAGCAGGAGAGGATTAAACTCACCGAATCATGCGCTTTTAAACTTTCAACTGTTTCGACGACCACTTTTGGTACCCACTCCTCTTCAACTCTTTGTGTTTTTTTAGGACATCCATCGCTGCTTGATGACGTTTCAATTCAATACATTTCCATTTTGTTTTTGCAGAATAAGCTAGGTGATTAACCCTAATCAAACACCTCCATTAAATTCATTTCATACGAATTTAACGGAGGTGTTTTTATGTTTGTCTCACTATTCGGGGTCCGTGCCTTATTAGATCTGATGGCTTTTATAATTTAATAATTTCTGCTTAGTCGGTGGTTAGTTCACCAGGCCAAGAAGGTGCTCCAGGTGTAACATTAGTCACTTGATAATCCATTTTAGATAAGAATTGGCTAGCCCTTTTAGAACGTCCACCCGAGTGGCATACTAAATAGTATTCTTTATCTTGATTAAGAGATGTATATTCATTTGGGAGCTGATTCAAGGGGATGTTTTTAGATCCAGGGATATGTCCTTCTTGGAATTCAGCTTCACCTCGAACATCAATAATATTAAGCGATTTTTCCTGAGATTTTTGATAAAGTTCTTCAATGGAAATCGTTGGGAACATGGTATCTTCCTTTCTGTTTGACATATAAAAGTGATTTTTTATAAATAAGTGGTAGTTTAAGCCAATAAATTATATACTTAACATACCCGGTAGGGTATATTAAACATCAATGCAAAAGATTTGTCAAGTTTTAAAATTTAAGAACAAATACATAAGAGGAGTTTATCATGCATAAAGATAATAATAAGAAAAACCTACTTAATCGTTTAAAACGAGCAGAAGGTCAATTAAGAGGGGTCCAAAAGATGTTAGAAGAGGACAGAGACTGTATGGATATAGTAACCCAACTAACTGCTATTCGTTCGAGTGTGGATCGTATTATGGGCATAATCATGGTTGAAAATTTAAAAGAATGTTTAACTACTGGTGATAAAGATTCAGAAAAGCAGAATCAACGACTAGAGCAAGCTATTTCGATGATTATAAAAAAATAGAGTGTGAGCTATCAAGTAATGAAAGCGAAAGATTTAGTTTTTAGTGAGACATAGATAGCATATTCTAAAAAAAGCTTATACAATAGTATCAGAAAGAGTACAGGAGGTTTTTTGCAAATGATGGAAGGAAAAACGCTTTATCAAACTAAAGTAGTTAATCGAGACGGTATTCAAGGCAAAACCTTTGTTGAAGATCCAGCAGGTTTTGAAGTTAAGGTTTCCAGTCCATTAAGTGAAATAGAAGGTAGTAATCCGGAGCAACTTCTGGGAATGGCCATAGCAACTTGTCTAAATGCTACCATAGAAGCAGAAGAAATTCGTCGAGGGATTAAACACCAGACTCAAGTATCTGTCTTGGTCGAACTACACCAAGATAATCCCGGCTATCAATTTGTGGTTAAAGTTCAAATCTCTATGCCCCATGTTCAAGCAGATTTAGCTGATTCTATCGTAGAAGTTGCTCTTGAACGCTGTCCCATGCATAAGTTAATGAAAGCTAATGCTACTTACCAAGTTGTTATCAACTAAAAGTGTTCAATCGTTATGAATAAAAAATAAGGGAAAGGGTGTTAGCAATGAAGAAAATTTTACGACTTGGCCTGATGATGGTGACTGGCTTCAGTGGTATGGGGATGGTTCATTCTCCTCATCAAAGTTACTTTGCTCAAGGTGAGAATTTAGTCTTTGCCGAAGAAGCAGTAGATATTCAAGAAGTTCGACAAGCAATGGAACTGTGGCAAGAAACGGTACAATCCTATTCATTAGATGCTCCCCAATATACTATTGCTAGTTTACAGCAAATGGGGCCGGCTAATTTTGATACCTCCTATCATTGGATCATTCCAAAGCTTTACAATGATTATTATGAGAATCTTATTGAATATCAAAGTGTTGAAGAAGACGCGAATCATATTGCCAATTTAAGAGAAATATTTTCACATTCTTTTGGTCTAGAAAAGATGTTGTTAGCTGAATTAAGTTCAGCAGATCAAAAAGCTTTGAATCAATTACGTCTTTTCATAGTCAGTGCGATTATGGAATCTTATCAAGCCGGTATCAATCAGAACTTACCGGGCTATTTTCTATTAGAGGGGACTGATTTTGCAAAAAACATTGTGAAATATTTAGCACTTGATGATCAACATCTCGACCAATTAATTCGCATCAGTCTAGCTTCTAGCTATGCACCAGAAGCCTATAGTTTTGGTTTTGGTGACGAGATGTTTACTATTCCTGAAGAGTTAGAGTATCCGAGTGAACAATATGAAATGTATACCATCACCAACGGAGCATTTGTACAAGATATTGGGGGAACGACTCCTTATTATTTCCATATTCCTTCTGGTAAAATCACAGAGGGTCACTTGGCTAGTCCTGAGCTACATCCTTTAGTAGCTTACGATTGGTCACAAGTATATGGTCGAGTGATTAATAATTATTACCCCAATTATCAAGTCCAGTCATTATCGACTGAAGCAAAAGAGCAATCATTAAATGGGTCATCAAAGCAAAAACAAGCATTGATGACAGCAGTCAGAGACTGGCAAGCAAAAATGGGTCAAAAATATGAGTTTGTCACTCCAGAGACGCCTATAGACTTCTTAGGTGGGGACCTTCCTTTAAAGTCAATGGTAATTCACTTAGATGGTCAGGAACGAAAGGCTCATTATCAAGCTGAACAGCTTATTAATGATGAAATCAATGTCTTAATGGCAATGACTGATATTCGTGATCAAGATAATCCTAGAGCGGAACGACATTTTTATTTATTTGTTGAAGATCAAGGAATCCCAAGAGTTTTGATTACCATGGAAGGACCTGACAATTTAGCGGTTCATCATTTTAAAGACACAGCCAATGTAGAACTTTATCAACTTTTTAAATCCATTTATTAAATCATTAGAAAAAGATAGCTTCTCTTTTGAAGCTGTCTTTTTATATAGTCACTGATTGGCTGATAAGATTGGCAAAGATATTAAGAAACAATATAATGAAGCCATTCAATAATCAATTAGGAGTGGGGAAATGGAAGTAGTAACAGTAACGGCTATCGGCGCTTTGTTAGGTCTATTATTGGCTATCTTATTAATCTTTAAAAAGTTTCCAGTTTTTTATGCTTTATTTATCGGCGCTTTATTCGGAGGATTATTAGGAGGAGCGAATCTAAGTGAAACCATCAGTCTCATGACAAATGGTGCGCAAGGCATGATTACCTCTATCTTAAGGATACTAGCAGCTGGAATCCTTGCAGGTGTTTTAATTAAGACAGGTTCGGCAGCTGCCATTGCCCATGCTATTATTAAGGGTTTGGGAAGCGAAAGAGCTTTATTAGCGATCGCACTTGCTACTATGATTTTAACTTTTGTGGGGGTTTTTATTGATATATCTGTCATAACGGTTGCGCCTATCGCTTTAGAGATTGGTAAAGAATTGGGTTATTCACGGACTGCACTTTTGATGGCTATGATTGGTGGCGGCAAATCAGGTAATATTATTTCACCAAATCCTAACTCTATTGCTGTTTCCGATGGTTTTGGTGTTTCCTTAACTCAAGTCATGTTAGCTGGTCTTATTCCAGCCTTGATTGGGGTGATGTTTACAGCTTGGCTAGCCAAACGATTAATTAATAAAGGCAGTCAAATTGAACAAACAGGAACTTCAAGAGACGATCAAACAGCAGAAAATTTACCTTATTTATGGAAAGCCTTGTCAGGACCTATTTTAGCGATTGTTTTACTATCTTTACGCCCCTTGTTTAATATAATGATTGATCCTATGTTGGCTCTTCCTCTGGGAGGTCTTTTTGGCTTGATAATGGTGGGACATGTTAAGCACTTACAAGAATATACTCAATATGGTTTAAGTAAGATGATTAATGTGGCTATTATCCTTTTAGGAACAGGTTTAATCGCAGGAGTGATTACCAATTCTACTTTAGGAGATGTCCTTACTAATAGTCTAGACTCTTTAGGTTTACCTGCCTATCTTTTAGCACCTTTAGCAGGAATTTTTATGAGTGCGGCGACCGCTTCGACTACTTCAGGATCGGCAGTTGGCTCAGCTGTTTTTTCACCAACTATTCTCTCGTCAGGTGTTTCTCCTATCAGTGGAGCTGCTATGTTACACGCAGGGGCGACAGTATTAGACCATTTACCTCATGGTTCATTCTTCCACGCGACAGGAGGATCCGTATCAGCCGATTTTAAAGAATGTCTAAAACTAATTCCATATGAATCATTAGTAGGTTTCGTTTTAACTATTGTTTCAACCAGTATCTATGGCATTTTAGGAGGTTAGTAAAATTAATGAAAATTGTGATGGCCTGTGATTCTTTTAAAGAAGCGGTTTCGGCAAAACATGCTTGCCAGGCTATAAAAAAAGGTGTGCAACAAGTCTTTCCTCAAGCAGAAATTCTTCAGCTTCCGATGGCAGATGGAGGTGAAGGTACCACTGAAGCCTTGATTGATGCGAGTCAGGGAGTTTATTATACAGTCGAAGTGCAGGGACCTTTAGGAGAAAAAATTCAAGCCCGGTATGGTATTTTAGGAGATGGCAAAACAGCCGTAATTGAAATGGCCAGTGCATCAGGCATTCATCTTATTGAAAAAGAAGATCGTAATCCTTTATTAACATCAACCTATGGAACAGGTCAAGTCATTAAGGCATGTCTAGATCGAGGAGTTCGCTCATTTATTTTAGGGATTGGAGGGTCTGCTACGAATGACGGGGGAGCCGGTATGGCTCAAGCCTTAGGCTATCGTTTATTAGACATAGAAGGTCAAGAGATTCCTTTCGGCAACCAAGGCTTATCGCATTTGGATAGGATTGATTGTCAGACTATTCATCCTGGTCTAGAGCATGCTATCTTCAAGGTTGCCTGTGATGCCAATAATCCGCTGTGTGGTCCGCAAGGAGCTTCGGCTGTAGTCGGTCCGCAAAAAGGGGCAAGTCCAGAAATGATTGAAAAGCTTGATGCGAATCTTGAACATTTCTCACGCCTTATTTATCGTGACTTGAATCGTGAAGTGGCTCATATTGCTGGTTCTGGGGCTGCTGGTGGGTTAGGGGCAGGATTATTAGCATTTACTTCTGCAAAACATAAAAGAGGCATCGATATTGTTATAGAAACAGTCAATTTGAAGACAGCTTTACAAGATGTCGATATTTGTTTTACAGGAGAGGGTCAGATTGACTTTCAAACGCAATACGGTAAACCCCTTTTGGAGTCATGCAATTAGCTAAACAAGTAGCTTTCCGGTCGAAAGTGATCGCATTATGTGGTTCTGTCAGAAATGATATTGAAATCTTATATCAGTTAGGCTTTGATGCGATTTTGAGTATTACGCCTGGGCCAAGCTCCTTGCAAGACCTACTAACTCATACAGAGGAAAATTTAACAGCAGTAGCCAAGCTGTTTGTCAACTATTAAAGAGTTAAAAGTAAAATCACCATTGAATAAACTTATTCAATGGTGATTTTTGTTTAGTTTATTGAGCAAGCCAGTGATTAGGTTTGACTTCTTTAAGGATCTCTTCAGCCAACTTTTCTGGATCAACCTGATAATGAATACGTTGACGTTGACGTTCGTAATCAGGATCTGGTAAAGGAATTGCTGAGAGTAAGGACTGGGTATAGGCATGTAAAGGGTTTGCATACAATTCCTCAGCTTCGGCTAACTCTAAAATCCGACCACGGTTCATAATGGCAATGCGATCACTGACATATTTAACCATGGATAAATCATGGGCAATAAAGAGATAGGTTAGTCCTCTTGATTCTTTTAGTTCTTGTAATAAATTGACCACTTGAGCTTGAATGGAAACATCTAAAGCTGATATCGGTTCATCGGCAACAATGAATTTTGGTTCAACTGCTAAAGCTCGTGCTATCCCAATACGTTGACGTTGACCGCCAGAAAATTCATGAGGATAGCGACCAGCGTGATCAATATTGAGCCCTACATCTTCTAAGAGTCGATTGACTTTTTCGTCTCTTTCCTCTTTTGATTGTGCGAGTCCATGAATATCAATGCCTTCAGCAATAATATCACGAACCTTCATACGAGGATTTAAAGAAGCATAAGGGTCTTGGAAAATCATCTGAATTTCTTTATGGAATTTCAAACGTTCCTTTTTGTTGTAGCTACTCGATAAAGCTTTGTCTTGAAAGATAATTTCACCACTGGTCGGTTGATAGAGGTTAACAATTGCTTTGCCAATCGTTGATTTACCAGAACCTGATTCTCCAACTAACCCAAAAGTTTCTCCAGGAAAGATTTCAAAGGAAACATCGTCTACCGCTTTGACTTCCTTATCAGTTCCTTGGTGGTAGTATTGTTTCAAGTGCTTAACTTGTAGAATAGGTGCATGCTTATTCATAATGCTCCTCCATTCCACTCTTATCGGTCTGTGACTGCTTTTTTCGACAACGTTGATATCTTTCTAAGATAGCAGTTGGCGGGGTCATTTTTGGAGCCATTGGGTGGAGTAACCAAGTGGCTGCATAATGCCCAGGTTTGACTTCAAACATGGGCGGTTCCTCCTCAAAATCGATAGCCAAAGCATATTCTGACCGATAGGCGAAAGCATCTCCTTTAGGAGGATTTAAAAGGTCAGGTGGGCTACCGGGGATAGCATATAATTGATCTTGTTTGGAAATGGTTGGCATAGCTGTCAAAAGTCCCCAGGTATAGGGATGTTGAGAATGGTAGTAAATATCATCCACTGTCCCTATTTCAACGATTTTACCCGCATACATAACGGCAATTCGGTCTGCTACATTGGCAACCACACCCAAATCATGAGTGATAAAGATAATGGTCATATTCTTTTCTTGTTGAATTTTTTTAAGTAATTCAATGATTTGTGCTTGAATGGTTACATCTAAAGCAGTTGTGGGCTCATCGGCAATAAGCACTTCAGGATCTCCCGCTAAAGCAATCGCTATCACAATCCTCTGTCTTTGACCACCTGAAAATTGATGTGGATACTGATTAATTCTTTTCTCTGATTGAACAATTCCACATAAATCCAAAAGGTTAATGGCTTCTTTACGCGCTTGTGAGTGATTAAAACCGCGTTTACGAATTAAAACTTCAGTAATTTGTCTTCCGATGGTTAGGGTAGGATTGAGGGCGGTCATTGGATCTTGAAAAATCATGGCAATTTTGCTACCACGTATAGCTTCCATTTCTTTTTTAGATAATTTTAAAAGGTCTCGTTTTTCAAATATCACTTCGCCTGCTTCAATGGTCGCATTTTTAGCTAGAAGCCCCATCAATGCACGTGTGGTTACTGATTTACCTGAGCCTGATTCGCCAACAATTGCTAATGTTTCACCGGCATACAAGGATAAGTTGATTCCACGAATAGCTTTTAATTGGCCAGCAAAGGTTTTGAAGGAAATATTTAAGTCTTTAATTTGAATGATAGCCTTATTCATGAAGTCACCTACTCTTTCATTTTGGGATCAAAAGCATCACGCAGTCCATCTGCTAATAAGTTAAAGGACAACATGATTAATGAGATAACAGCTGCTGGATACCACATTAAATGGGGTAAAAAGCGAAAAGTCTTGTAACCTTCACTCAATAAAGTTCCTAAGGAAGCGTTGGGTGCAGGGATTCCAATCCCGATGAAACTTAAAAAAGCTTCAAAGAAGATGGCAGATGGTATAGCAAACATCATTTGGACAATAATAATTCCTAACATATTGGGAAGGATATGTTTTAATAGAATCTTGCCAGTCGATTGGCCTAATACCTTAGCAGCTAAGACATATTCTTGTTGTTTTAAACGAAGTGTTTGCGCTCTTACCACCCGGGACATTGATATCCAAGAGGTGAGAGCAATCGTAATAATAATAGATAGTAAACCGGGCTGCAATACTAAAAGCATCAGAACAACGATTACTAAATTGGGAACACCTGAAATAATTTCCAGTATTCTTTGCATCAGTGTATCTACCTTACCGCCTAGCCAACCAGATATCATGCCATAGGTTACACCGATAATGACATTGATTAGAACAGCAATAAATGCGACTAAAAGTGAAATTCGAGTTCCATATAAAATACGTGAGAGGAGGTCACGACCTAAACCATCTGTTCCAAGATAGTAGTAGGTTCCCTCAGCCACATTGGCATTTTGATAGGCATCAGTCAAAGCACCACCTCGGTTGACACTTTTACCACTAAACCATGAAAAATCTTCTAAACCTGGTATTTTAGGAGGGAGGTTTGCTTGAGCTGGATTTTGTTGGAACGGTGAAGCGGGTGCAATCCATGGGGCTAAAATAGCAAGAAGTAGAATTAAAATAACGAAAAAGAGTGAAATCATAGCACCTTTATTCTTTTTTAATCTCCGCCATGAATCTTGTAGAAAGTTCAGTGAAGGGGCTTCAATCTTTTCGTTGTCTTCACTTTGGATAGAAATTTTCGGTTGAAAGAGCTTTGGATCTATATCCGCTGTGTGTTTTGTTGAGGCATTATTCGCCGTATTTAAAGAATTTTCGATTGGCATCTAGCCACCTCCTTCAACTTGTCGCATTCTAGGATCTATAAAGCCGTATAGAATATCGACGATTAAAATAATAACAACTAATAAGACAGAATACATAATTGTAATTCCCATAATGGTTGGGTAGTCATTCACTAAAATTGACTTGGTAAACTGCTCACCAATTCCAGGAATTGAAAAAATTTGTTCAATTACCAGTGAGCCGGTCATGGCAGCTGCTGTCATGGGTCCTACTATTGTTAATAGAGGTATAATCGCATTACGCAGCGCATGCTTAGTAACTATATAAAATTTTGAAAAGCCTTTAGCGGTTGCTAATTCAATATAGTCAGAGTGAAGCACTTCAATCATCTCAGTTCGAACGAAACGCGCAGACTCTGCCATAGGTGAAATGGCTAAAGCAAGACTTGGAAGAATAGTTGAGGCATAGCCGTCACGCCAGAAAGCAATTGGTAGCCAATCTAGCCAAACAGCAAACAGAAATTGAAGGACCACAGCATAAACAAAGTTGGGAACAGATCTTCCGCCAATAGCAAAAACGGAGGTGAAGGTATCGATCCAAGTGTTTTGTTTAACAGCTGCAATCATTCCTAAGATAGTTCCAATTACCACACCAAAACCCATGGCTTGAGCTCCTAAAATCATAGAGGGGCCGGCTCGATCTAAAATAATTTTAGTAACAGGTAAGTTATTATATTGAAAGGACACCCCTAAATCCCCTTTTAATATATTTGCTAAGTAGGAAAAATAGCGAACAAGTAAAGGTTGGTTGAGACCATATTTTTCATTTAAAAGTTGAAGTTGGGTCTCGGTTAAAAGATCTTGATTGGCAAAAGGGGAACCAGGTAAGAACTGTAAGAGGAAAAAGGTAACGGAAATAATAATCCAAAGCGTAATTAACATATAAAAAACACGCCGGATTATAAATTTTGTGTAGGAATTCATGGTTATCCACCTTTCGTATTTTAAAGTTAAACAGTATAAACCCTTTTGTGTCAATCATGCCATTATTGCTTATATTATCTTTTATTTTAATACAATTAAGTAAGAATTATCCACTTCATGAGCTGATAGAGTCAAAAATTTATAATGGAAAGCCATTAAATTTTAAAGCTTTAGTAGAATATTGGCAGACTATTAATAGTTCTAGCTAATAATACTACATGGCTGTTTAATGATCTAGCTTGTATAATACTTGATAAATGGATAAAATCCAATAATAATTAAAGCTTTTAAACTAAATAAATTTGTTATTCGAACCATAAATAATTAAAGAATGATTAATTTTAAGGGAGTGACACATGGGTGATATTAAGAAAGCGATTTGTCTCAAAGATTTAGATAGAACAGATATCCGATAGCTAGAATTCGTTGAGTAGAAGCTATTAAACAATCGGATAAGTTAGTGACCTTTGACGACTTTGAACGTAATACTTTAGCAAGAAGGAGAATATCCTAAAGCTGAAATTGAAGGGAAGCAGGCATTATTTGTGGTAAATCTTGAGCCAAGAGAGATGCTTGTGATTCAATCACATGGTATGTTAGATAATATTAGCTATTCTTAAAAAAGAGATTCCTAACGGAAGTTGAGCAGGTTGGTATCTATTGAACGGATGATAAATACCGAAAATTAGGCTACCTGGTAGTGGATCTTCCACAGCTAGGTAGCCTAATTATTTTAATAAAGAAAGTTTAGAGTTTCATTTATTATAGATTTACTCTGCAGTTCGATATGCAGTTCTTAAATTGATTGTTCGACCAAATGGTAAAACTTCGAAGCCTTTTACGTTAGTATCCAATAAGTAGGTAGTAGATGCTTGATAGAATGAAGACTGAGAAGCTTCATCAGCGACGGCAATCTTTTCTGCTTCAATAAGAGCTTGACGACGTTTTTCTGGGTCATTGGCAAACTCGTTTCTGGCTTGATCAATTAATTGATCCACTTTCTCATTGGAGTATTGACCAAAGTTGATGCCTCCGTCTGATTCCATTTGTTCTACAAAGTTGATCGCATCTTGATAGTCTGGAGCCCAAGTTCCATAGAAGATATCGAAATCAAGTGATCTTTGTAATTCTAAACGATTTTGTAGAGGGACAGAACGAATTGTAATCGTTAATCCGGGAAGATTTTGCATTAATTGAGCTTGAATATACTCAGCTGTACGACTAGCTAAATCTGAGTCAGAAATTAGTAATTGTAACTCAATATTATCTTGTCCTAATTCTTTTTGAGCTGTTTCCCAATCTTTTTGAGCTGCCTCAATATCGAATGTAAGCATTTCACCCGCTTCTTCACGGTAATCCACGCCTTCATCATTTACATCAAATCCTGAAGGAACGAAACCGTTTAAAGAAGTTGACCCATCTTGAATGACTGACTGGGTATAAGTGTCTTTATCAATCGCTTGAATAATGGCCCTACGCAAAGCAATATTATTGGTTGGTTCTTTGGTGGCATTGAACTGTAGGTGTCCGACAGTTGCTTTAGGAATCTGGTTGAAGAAATCAGCGCCATTGTATTGTCCTACAAATTGATCATTCAAGATAGTATAGTCTAGTTCGCCGGCGTCAAATAAGTCAGCTCCGGTTCCTGTTTCCTTAACAACAGACACTAGGACTTCTTCTAAAAAGACCTTTTCAGCATCCCAGTAATTTGGGTTTTTAATCAATTTCCATTCTAAACTGGTTCCTTCCCATCCTTCAATGAGGAAAGGACCATTCATAGCAATACTGTCTGCGCTTGTTCCATAAGCTTGACCTTTTTCTTCAACTACCTTTTGGTTAACTGGCATAAAACGAGAACCTGTGAGTAATTTTGGTAGATATGGAGCTGGATATTCTAACTCAATTACCAAAGTTTTTTCATCAGGAGCAGTCACTCCTAAATCAGAAAGTTCAGCTTCACCATTACGAACTTTGCTAGCGTTTTTAAACACTTCAACAGAAGAAGAGGTATTGGCGTTATTCGGATCGACTAATCTTTGATAAGTAAAGACATAATCGTTAGCTGTAACAGGGTCACCATTAGACCAAGTTAAACCATCTCTTAAGGTGAAAGTATAGGTTAAACCGTCTTCAGAGATATCGACATTTTCAGCTTGCCCCAATTCGACTTCACTACCAGTTGAAACACGGTAAAGTCCTTCAAAAATTTGTCCGATCATATCTGAAGATGGGGTATCATTATAAAGCATAGCGTCTAGAGTTGCTAGTTCTCCAATCGACATAATAGATAATTTTTGTTCGACATTGGGATCTATTTCTTGAGCTGATATCGGCGCAAGATTTCCTATGAGAAGACCAGTAACTGCGATAGAAATCGTTATAAATTTGAATAGTTTATTTTTCATAAGCCGCTCCTTTTTAATTTTTCTTTAATATAACATAGATAAGTGAAAAACTCACAAAATAAGATTGGGGGGTCGATTAAAAGAGAAATTGATAAACCTTATCTCAAGATTAAGATAAGGTTTATCAATTAGAGATTACATTTGTGCAAGCAAATTTAAATACTTAGAGACCACATCGTAACTGAGCATTACAATTTGTACAAGTGTTACAACCCCCAATATCTTCAACGATTCCTTTACGACAAATTGGACAAGTATCTCCTACTTCTGAACCGTAGACCACATCATCAGTATGACCGCTTTGGGTATAATGATCTTTCTCAGCTAAATCAACTAACTGACGCAATTCTTCAACTTCATCGACAACACGTATTTCTTGATCTTCAACCTCAAAAAGAGCAATATTTTGATCTTTTTCATTTTCCTCTGCTTTGAGAGTAAGAACTTGAGAATCTCTTGAACCATCAACATAAACGGTTCCGCCTTTAGCTCCCCCACTGTATAAACGTTCATATATTTCTTCGACTTGTTGAACAGTATAACCTTTGGGGGCATTCACTGTTTTAGAGATGGATGAGTCTACCCATCGCTGGATAGTTGTTTGAACATCGACGTGTTCTTCTGGCTTTAATTCCATGGCTGAAACAAAAGTTTCTGGTAAGTGATCAGCATCTGCTTCTGGATGACGCTCTAAATATTCTTGAACAATTCCAGCGTTTACTTCAATAAACTTACCTAAACGTCCAGAGCGATAATATTTAAAGGCAAAATAAGGCTCAAGACCCGTAGCTACTCCAACCATCGTACCGGTTGATCCAGTAGGAGCGACTGTTAGTAAGTGAGAGTTTCTAATGCCATGTTCTAAAATACCCTGATGAATGTGCTTAGGTAATTTCTGCATATAACCTGTTGAAATAAAGTTTTGACGCAATTGTTTCGTTTCTTCATCGGTTGAACCTATTAGGAATGGGAAACTTCCCTTTTCTTTGGCTAATTCAATCGAAGTTTCATAAGCAGTGATCGCAATCGTTTGGAAGACTTTATCAATCAATTGATTACCTGAAGCAGAACCATAACGTTGATTAGTATAGATCAATAAGTCAGCTAGCCCCATAACACCTAAACCGATTCGGCGCTCTCCTAAAGCTTGATGACGATTGGCTGCTAAGAAATAAGGGGTAGCATCGATAACGTTATCTTGCATACGCACACCAACACGAACCGTTTCTTTCAATTTTTCAAAATTAACCGTGTGTTCATCTTTATTAGCCATATTTGCTAAGTTTATAGCTGCTAAATTACATACAGAATATGGAGCTAAAGGTTGTTCACCACAAGGGTTAGTGGCTACGACTTTTTGGCCATAGGCTTTAGCATTGGTATCCTTATTAGCATTATCAATAAAGAAAATACCAGGCTCTGCTGAATAGGTGGCACAAATATTAATCAATTTCCATAGTTCACGAGCGGGAATACTTCGGTATGTTCTGACTGCATAACCCATCTCTTCCCAATCACGTACATCTCCTACTTGATGCCATTGAGTATTATAAGCATGCATTTCTTCTTTATTATAATGTTCGACATCAGGGAAACGTAAGTCCCAATCTAGGTTTTGCTCTACCGCTTCCATAAATTCCGAAGTGATAGTTACTGAGATATTTGCTCCTGTTAAAAAGTCTTCATTGTGGACTTCATAAGCACCCTTATCACGTAAAACAGCTCTAGAATGCTCAATGATATCTACATTAAAGCCACCAAAATCCTCTTTATTTTGATAGGAAGCAATTGTTTCATGCATTACTTGGTCATTAGGAGTGAGTGGAACAAATTTAAGTTTTTCCTGTGCTAGCTTTTGAATTAATTCATCTTCTGTTTGTTCAATTAAATAACGTAGAACGCGGGGGTTTTGCATTTTAGAAATGATAAATTCAATAATATCTGGATGCCAATCTGCTAACATAATCATTTGTGCACCCCGGCGCGAGCCACCTTGCTCAACAAGGTGAGTTAATTGAGCAATATCGTTTAACCAAGAAACAGAACCCGAGGACTTACCGTTTACTCCTCTTGCCAGAGTATTTCGAGGTCTTAGAGTGGAGCCGTTAGTTCCTACACCGCCACCGCGCGACATGATTTCCATTACTTCTTTGCGGTGTTCAGCGATTCCCTCGCGAGAATCAGGGACAAACGGCATAACGTAGCAATTAAAATAAGTAACATCCGTTTGTGAGCCTGCTCCATATAGGACACGACCAGCCGGGACAAAGTTTAAATTAGAAAGCTGATTATAAAAAGCTTCAAAAGAGCTTTCTTGTTTTTCTTTTGTATTTTCAATTTCAGCTAAACCGACTGCATTACGGTGGGCGATTTGTTCATAATATATTTCTAAAGGCTTATCTAAACTGTCAATGCTTCGCAAGATTAAGCCACTAAGGCGCTCTTTTTCGTTTTCAAGATTACCACGGTATTCTTCTTCTAATAAAACAAGAGCTTGACCTTTTTCCCAATCAAGTTCTTGCACAATACCAATACCTCTTGCAGGATAGGATGGATCAGGCTTTACAGTTAAGACTACTAAATCGCCAGCTTTTAGAGTTTTCTTAGCGGTGTCTTTAAAAGAATACCTGTCTAACATAACCATTCGTGAGACACCAGAGTGAGTGATTTTCATTTCCGATGTAACAGGAGTTACTTGAGGGAAATGTTTGATAGCCTCATTAAGATCTTGACGGTTCCATTCGACAGTCTTTGGAATTAAAGTATTCGTTTCCATAATCAGTTCAGCCTCTCTATTAAGATCTTCGATACATTTTGAATATTCTAACAAACATAGTAAGAAACACAATATATAGGATATAAAGATAAAATAAAGCCCAATATATTGTGTTTATTAAGTTCTGTAGTTTAGTATACTTGCTAAAAAACAAAATTTCAATCTTAAAAACACAAACATTGAATGAAATTATACCTATGACTACTTAATCGTGATTAAGAGACAAGTCCAAACAAATAGCTTTTCAAAAATAAAAAGATTGTGTATAATGGTCAAAGAAAGTCAATGTTAAACAAAATTAGCTTGAAGGAGGGTTGAATTTGTCCAGAAAAAATATGTCCGATATAATTGAAGCTTATCTTAAATCCTTCTTGCAAAACGCAGAACATGTAGAGATAAAGCGCAGCGATATTGCTGATCAATTTGACTGTGTCCCTTCACAGATCAACTATGTTATTAATACACGATTTACTCAAGAGCATGGTTATCTGGTTGAAAGTAAACGAGGGGGCGGCGGTTATATCCGTATTTTAAAAACTCAATTGACCTCGGATGCAGATGAAGTTGCTTCAATGTTAGAATTAATTGGCAATCAAATTTCATATCGAAATGGTGTGAATATTATTGAAACGTTGATTGAAAGAGAAATAATCACACAAAGGGAAGGAAGACTTATTTTATCAGTGATTGAAAAATCTGTCCTTCATGCGATTTCAAATCAAGATCAAGTGGCTCGAGCCATGTTGTTAAAAACTTTTCTCCATCAATTACGCTATGAATTAACTAGTTAGCTCTCAGTCGAGGATTATTAAATAGAGGTGAAATAAATGTTTGAAGAATTATTTACAGAAAGTGCACGCCAGGCCATGATGTTTGCAGCCGAGCATGCCTATGTTTTCCACCATCAAGCAGTTGGTACGGAACATATTTTGTTAGGATTAGCTCGTGAAGAAAATGGAATTGCCGGTAAAGTCTTAAGAGATTATGGGGCAGAATATGCTGTGCTTGTAGATGAATTAGAAATGATTCATGGAAAAAGCTTAAAAGCAGGTAGACGTGGTGAAGTGGTCATTCCTTATTCTCCACGCGCCAAAAAAGTAATAATGAATGCCTCTAGTGATGCTAAACGTCTTGGCGCTCCAAAAGTAGGGACAGAGCATTTACTTTTAGGCTTACTGAAAGAAGAAATACTCGCTACGGTATTATTGAAAAATATAGGAATTAATCTGGCAGAATTACGTAAAGGAATATTCGAGGAAATTGGAATTAATCAGCAGAAGCGTTCAGATAGTCAAAGTAAAAGAGGGCGACGTCAACAAAACACGAATACTCAATCTAATACTGCTACTTTGGATGGAGTTTCAAGAGATCTAACACAATTGGCACGCGAAGGTAAATTAGATCCGGTTATCGGTCGCGAAAAAGAAATTCGTCGTATGATTCAAATTATTTCTCGCAGAACGAAAAACAACCCTGTTCTTGTAGGAGAACCGGGCGTTGGAAAAACAGCGATTGCTGAAGGGTTGGCTCAAGCAATGGTGACAGGGAAAGTACCAAGTGAAATTGCTGAGAAACGTCTAATGATGTTAGATACAGCTGCTTTAGTTGCAGGGACTAAATATCGAGGCGAATTTGAAGAACGAATGAAGAAGATAATCGAAGAAATATCTCAAGATGGTAAAGTAATTCTCTTTATAGATGAACTCCACACACTTATTGGAGCTGGAGGAGCCGAAGGAGCAATTGATGCTGCCAACATTCTTAAACCGGCTTTAGCAAGGGGAGAAATTCAAACAGTGGGAGCTACAACCTTCGATGAATATCAAAAGCATATTGAAAAAGACTCTGCCTTAGAACGTCGTTTTTCTAAAATTGTGATTGAAGAGCCTTCTCAAGCTGAGTCTATTCAAATTATAACTGGACTAAGGTCTAAATATGAACAGCATCATCATGTGGAGATAAGTGATGAAGCGATTGAAGCGGCAGTCAAATTGTCCTCACGCTATATGAATGAGCGTAAGTTGCCTGATAAGGCGGTTGATTTAATCGATGAAGCATCGGCTAAAGTAAGAATCGAAGAAGGCAAGCAAACTGATAATTTAGCAGAGCTAGAATTGCAACAAAAAAACCTAGCGAATCGTAAAGAACAAGCCATTCTCGACCGCAATTTTGAATTAGCTGCCGATATTCGAAAAGAAGAGCAAGATTTAGAAAAAGTTATTGAGAAGGCTAACAAAAAAGCCAAGAAAAAAAATGAACAAAAAGAATTAAGTTATCCAAAAGTAACCGCTGAACATGTAGCTGAAGTAACAGCACTGGCAACAGGTGTGCCAATCTATCAAATGGATGTAGCGGAAGCTAAACGTTTAGTTCATTTAGAAGCTGAGTTGCATGAACGCGTAATAGGACAAGATTCAGCCGTTTCTTCAGTAGCGCGTGCTATTCGGCGTGCTCGTTCAGGCTTGAAGAGTCCACAAAGACCAATTGGCTCCTTCTTATTCTTAGGACCGACTGGTGTTGGAAAAACAGAATTAGCCAAAACCTTAGCTAACTCCATGTTTGGTTCACAAGATAATATGATTCGTGTTGATATGTCTGAGTATATGGAAAAACACGCCGTTTCTCGTTTAGTCGGTTCTCCTCCAGGATATGTCGGTTATGACGAGTCTGGACAATTAACTGAAAAAGTTCGCCAAAAACCATATTCAGTGATTCTACTAGATGAAATTGAGAAGGCGCATCCAGATGTCTTTAATATCTTATTACAGGTTTTTGATGACGGTCATTTAACAGATGGTAAGGGTCGTCGGGTCGACTTTAGAAATACAATTATTATCATGACATCTAATATCGGTGCTACTGCTCTTCGCGACGAGAAGTCAGTTGGCTTCAGCGCGGTTAGCTTTGCTGATGACTTTAAAGCGATGGAAAAGCGTATCTTAGAAGAGTTAAAACGTGCTTTCCGTCCAGAATTTTTAAACCGTATCGACGAAACGATTGTCTTTCACTCATTGGATAAAGAACATATTAAAGAAATTGTTAAACTTCAAACCAATGAGATTGTTAAACGATTAGATGAATTAGAAATTAATGCGCGTATAACTGATACAGCAATCGATATTATAGCGGAAGCAGGATTTGATCCAGAATATGGAGCGCGTCCAATCCGCCGAGCTATTCAAAAACAAATTGAAGATGAATTAAGTGAGATGCTCTTGAATGGAGATATTGCTTTAGGAGATAAAATAACAATTGGTGGTCGCTCAGGATCCATTCGGATTAACAACCGATCAAAATAGCTGGAAAAATCGATGATCTTATCTAGAATAGTAGCCGAGTAAGCCTAGCTTATTCAGCTACTATTTTTTGATTATAATAATTGATAGTCTATCAAAAGCTGAAAGCATTTTACTATCTATTTTGTACGTTTAGTGATAAGGTTTATATGAAGTAAAAAGAAATTAATAAAGAGGTGGAATATATTATGTTGAATAAAAAGAACAGATTGACCAATATCATCGCTGGTACAGCAATTGTTGCAGCCGTTACAGGCGTTATTCTTTATGCATATTTAGATGATGATGCTAATGAACGTGTAAGAGGCATGATTAACCGTGAGAAAGTCAAAGCTTATGTTAAGCATCAATTAAAAGGCTCCGATCATTTAGTGAATATCGTAAATGACCTTTCTGATGAAGAAGTAAATACTTTAGTAGGTATTGCTAATAAGACTAAGGCCACTCAGTCTCAAATGAGTGAAGGTTTTATTCAGATTATTAACCGTGCTAAAGAACTAGCTGATGATGCTGGTGAAAAAATGCATAATCTGTTTTAATAATTACAGATATATAGTTAAAAGCAACCTATAGATGGAGGTTGCTTTTTAATTTGAAATACTTTTATTTAAATAGGAGTCAGTGAATGGAGAATTTATTATTTAAAGAGTTGGATTCAAATCAACAGGTCCAGCATAAAAAATGGATGCTTGAAGCAATTAAGGAAGCAAAAAAAGCTGAAGCAATTGGTGAGGTGCCGATTGGAGCTGTCGTTGTATACAATGATGAAATAATTGGAAGAGGCTTTAATGTTAGAGAAAGTCAGCACCAAGCTACAGGTCACGCTGAAATATTAGCGATAAATCAAGCTAATGAAAGGCTACAAGCATGGCGGCTTCAAGGGGCTAAATTGTATGTAACTTTAGAACCTTGTCCAATGTGTGCTGGAGCATCTGTGTTAGCGAGACTTGAACAAGTAATTTTTGCTACCAGAGATCCTAAAGGGGGTTGCAGTGGCAGCTTAATGAATTTATTACAAGAGGAACGCTTTAATCATCAAGTGGAAGTTATTGAGGGGGTTTTAAAAGAAGAATGTAGCCAGATGATGTCTAATTTCTTTAGACAACTGCGACAGAAGAAAAAAGCAAAGAAGAAAGACAAGGCGAAATAGGAGGATATCCACAGAAAAGTTGTGCAAAAGACGACTTATGCACAACTTTATACACAGGCAAGAGATGAACCTTAGCTCTAAAACATGAATTTTACAAAAGGAGCCATTCATGCTATACTATAAAAAGGCAATGATGGATTCACGAACCGAGTCAGGACCGGAAGGTAGCAGCTATAAGTGATGAAGTCATGTGCCTATTTTATTTTGTCTAATTTCCTTATTAGATAGGCTTTTACAGTATTTTTTAAACTTAAAGGGTAGCAAAAAGATAACTTCTTATATTCTTGAATATTTTTATGAGGTCATCAAAAGCTATCATAACAACACATAATCTAAGCGCTGTCACATTGTTGTAAATGTGTGAAAGTGACTCATGCGACTTTTTGTCTTGATCGTCTATTTTATAAGCTTCTGAGGGGATCTATATCTAAAAGAGAGTACTCCTAGAAGATTATATAATTGAGATTACATACCATGGTGAGTGTTTTTTTACTTTTAAGAGACAAGCTAATAATATAGTTAATGTTGATTAAAAAATAGATTATTATATAGTTTAAACTTGTTGAAAAGGTTGATGATATTAAGTATACATAAATTAATACTTATTAATTTGCTAATCAATATAAAGATATATCGAATGTTTGTAGGGGTATTTTGCATAAGAAACTAAGCGACATACCTACAAGGGTGCATGGGGGGAAATTACCTTTAGTATATTTAGTATTATAGGCGCCTTGAAAATCGTTTTTGATTTAATGTAATTTTCCACCTTATAAAGGTGTTTTTTTATTTTCTGAAAAAATTGCATGTAAATTTACAAAATATTTACAATGAATTTACTTAAAGTTAATACTAGCATGCTATATTTTTGTCAACGGTCACTTTAAAAGGATCGATAACAAAGGAGGAAGCACCATGAAAAAAGTAATTAAGAAATTGATGGTGGGATTACTATCAGCTTCAATGTCAGTAGCGAGTGTATTACCTTTAAGTCAAACTGTTCAAGCTGCAGAGCCAGTTAAATTATCATTCTGGCATGGAATGGGTGGCTCTGTTGGAGAAGCTTTACAAAAACTAGTAGATCAATATAATGAATCTCAAGATGCGGTGGAAGTTGATGCACAGTATCAAGGGTCTTATGACGAAACATTAACCAAATTACGTTCTTCTGCTTCAGGATCAGAAGTGGGTGCAGATGTGGTTCAAGTATTTGAAGTTGGAACAACCTTTATGATTGATTCAGGTTTAACGGTTCCAATTCAAGATTATGTAGATAAGACAGATTTTGATTTAGATTTATTGGAGCCTAATTTATTGGCTTATTTCACTATTGAGGATCGATTACACTCGATGCCTTTTAATAATTCGACCCCTTTAATGTACTATAATAAAGATATTTTTGATAAAGCTGGCGTAGAAGTTCCAACAACCTTAGAAGACTTAATTGAAATTGGACCCAAATTACAAGAAGCTGGTGCCGCTATGCCAGCATCTATCGGAATCTATGGTTGGTGGATTGATCAATGGTTTAACAAAATGGAAAAAGAAATCTTTGACTATGCTAACGGACGCGATGGAGCACCTGAATCAGTGGCCTTTATTGAAAATGGAGGTATGGAAAAGATTTTAACCATGTGGAAAAAAGGTGTGGATGCGGGTGTTATGCCTAACGTAGGTCGTGAGGGTGGACATCCAGAATTTATTGCAGGGCAATCAGCTATTACTTTTGGTTCCACTGCAAGTTTACGTCAATTGTTAACTGAAGTAGATGGGCGTTTTGAAATTGGTACGGCTTATTATCCTGGTATCGACTCAGAAGATAAGGGTGGCGTATCCATTGGAGGCGCTTCTCTTTGGATGATTGAATCAGATGATGAGGCTAAAAAAGATGCAGCTTGGGACTTTATTCAATTCTTAGTATCTCCTGCCTCACAAGCACAATGGAATGTTGATACAGGATATTTCCCAGTTAACCTAGCGGCCCACGAGGAGCAAAACTTTAAAGACAATTTAGAAGCATTCCCGCAATTCCAAACAGCGATTGATCAGCTGCATGATTCGACCGCAGATGATCAAGGGGCTTTAGCAGGTGTTGCTCAAGAAGCACGTCAAGTTTTTGAAAATGAACTTGAAAAAGTTATTAATGGTGAAACAGATCCTAAATCAGCTGCACAAGCTATGGCAGATCAAATCAATAAAGCGATTGAAAACTACAATCAAGCCAACCAATAATTTAATGAATTAAATGTATAGATAATCGAGGGAGCTTCATTATTGGTGTTCTCTCGATTTTTTATGTGGAAGGTTTTTGATGGGAAGAGGTGGAAAGATGGAAGAAATTGTAATCATCGAGCCAAAGAGAAGTACTTGGGAAAAAGTAAAAGGATATGGCTATTTACTCCCAGCGATGACAATCTTATCTGTATTTATGTTCTGGCCATTTTTTCAGACCATTTATCGGAGTTTATTTTTGACCAATAATTTAGGACAAAATGCAGAATATCTTGGTTTGGGGAATTATACAGAACTTTTTGCAAGTGAAAGCTTTTGGAACAGTGTTTTAGTATCTTTTAAATTTGTTGTTATAGTTGTTTTTGTAGGCGTTGTATTAGGCTTTATTACAGCACTTTTATGTCAAAAAACATTCCCAGGAATTAAAATTTTTTCAACTTCATACGCTATGCCAATGGCAATTGCGTCTGCTGGAATGGCCATGATTTTTCAAGTGATGTTAAATCCAACGGTTGGGATTGTGAACCGGATTTTGGGAACTTATATTAATTATCTCTCTCAACCAAGCAGTGCCTTATTAGTTGTGGGTATTTTGACCGGCTGGTTGAATTCAGGGATGAATTTTTTGTATTTCTCATCTGGCTTAGCCAGCATTGACGATTCTCTTTATGAATCAGCTTCGATTGATGGGGCAAACGGGATTAAGAAATTTATTTATATAACCATTCCATCATTGAAGCCAACCCTTTTTTTCGTGGTTGTAACCAACGTTATTAACGCTTTCCAAGGGTTTGGACAGATAAATATTTTAACCAAGGGTGGTCCAGGTCAAGCAACGAATGTGATTGTTTATGATATTTATCGAAATGCCTTTATGAATTATCGCTATGGCTATGCTTCAGCCGAGTCAGTTGTTTTATTTTTAATCGTTATGATCTTGACCATTATCATGTTTAAAATCCGTGGAAAGGAGAGTGCATAATGGCAGAACTTATTAAAGAAAATAAGGACAATAAAATTAAAAAAAGACGCGAATCAATCACTGTATGGAGTATTGTACGATTGCTTTTAAATATAGTTATGTTACTGATTGTTCTTTCGCCTTTATTGTACGGGCTAATGATGTCCGTTAAACCTTCTGGAGAGTTATACGATCCAGAAAGTGTTTGGTTTCCTAAAAATCCTACATTAACTAACTTTCTTGATGTTTTTAAAATAGCACCGATAGGAATTTATATAAGAAATTCAATGATTGTTGCAGTAGCCATCACTCTTAGTCAGTTAATAACTTCTGTCTTAGCTGCTTTCGCCTTTCGCTTTTTGAACTTCAAAGGTAAAGGGCTGTTATATGCATTGATCCTATCGACAATGATGATTCCAGGCGAAGCCGTTATTATTTCGCAATTCTTAATGATTTCATCTTGGGGTTGGAATGATTCCCTCTACGTGTTAATCATACCCTTTATTATTTCAGCCTTTAATATCTTCTTATGCGTTCAAGCCTTGCAGAGCTTTCCTTATGAAGTGTATGAAGCTGCTAAGGTAGATGGTTGTACAGATTTCAGATTTGTTTTAACCATTTTGATGCCTTTGATTAAACCAACCTTAGGAGCTATGTCTGTTCAATCATTCTTATCGGGATGGAATATGTATATGTGGCCTTTACTAGTGACAAATAATGATCAGAATCGTACCGTTCAGATAGGTATTAGCATGCTGAATTCGGTGGATTCACAGTCACTGGTTTTAATGGTTGCAGGGGTTATGATCTGTATGGTTCCAAGTCTGCTTATTTTTATTGTTGGATCAAGGAATATGGTAAAGGGACTTACGGCCGGAGCAGTGAAAGGATAAGGAGAGAATATTTATGGCGAAATTAAGTTTAAGAAAAGTTGCTAAAATCTATGATGATGGCTTTAAAGCAGTCAAAAATATTGATTTGGAAATTGAAGATAAAGAGTTCATCGTATTAGTAGGTCCTTCTGGCTGTGGCAAGTCAACAACTTTACGTATGATTGCTGGTTTAGAGAGTATTTCAGAAGGAGAACTCTGGATTGGTGATTTAAGGGTTAATAACTTACAGCCAAAAGATCGTGACATTGCCATGGTTTTCCAATCTTACGCGCTTTATCCACATATGAATGTTCGTGATAATATGGGATTTTCAATGAAGATGAATGGAATCAGTAAAAAGGATCGTCAATTACGCGTAGAGCAAGTTGCTAAAGCGCTTCAGTTAACGGAACTACTTGACAAGAAACCAGGCGCTTTATCAGGGGGACAACGTCAAAGAGTGGCTTTAGGTCGAGCTATGGTGCGAAATCCTAAGGTTTTTCTATTAGATGAGCCTCTATCCAACTTAGACGCTAAATTACGGGTATCGATGCGGTCTGAAATTACCCAGTTGCATCGTGAATTAGGAACGACCTTTGTTTATGTTACCCATGACCAAACAGAAGCCATGACAATGGGAACGCGAATAGCTGTGATGAATGCTGGAAGTATCGAACAATATGACACACCGGCCAATTTGTATTATAATCCATGTAATAAGTTTGTTGCTGAATTTATTGGGTCACCCATGATTAATATGTTCAATGGTAGATTAGTCATTAAAGATGGGAAAGTAAACCTTAAAATTGCTGATCAATCGTTTGAGCTCGCTGAAGAAGTTAAAGATCAGTTGCTTGTTGAAGTAGAAGACCAGGAAGTTTATATTGGCATTCGCCCGGAGGACATGCACCATAAGGCCGAGGGTTTAAACACCTCAGGTTTGAATGTTATCGCTAAAAATGTTGAGCAAGTAGGCTCTGACACTTTTGTTTATTTTGATCATCCTACTTCTAGTCGGGAGTTGGTGGCTCGTTTTTCACCGGCACGTCCTGTTAAAATTGGCGAAGAAGTTCAAGTTCAGTTGGACTTGAATAAAATCATGTTGTTTGATCAGAAAACAGAAGCATCGATACTCAATCGAATAGTGGGAGAGGATTTTGATAAATAATGGTAAAAATTATTGCACATCGCGGTTATTCTGGAATATATCCTGAAAACACCATGTTAGCTTTCAAAGAAGCGACAAAATTTCCGATTGAAGGCATTGAGTTAGATGTCCATTTAACCAAAGACCAAGAGGTAGTCATCATTCATGATGAAGCGATTGATCGCACTTCAACAGGTAGTGGCTATGTAAAAGATATGACCTTAATTGAATTACGTCAGTATAACTATTATGCTAACTTCAAAGAAACACAAGTTAAGTCCGCAAGAGACATTCAAATTCCGACTTTGCGCGAATTTTTTGAATGGATGCAGCCTCTAGATATTAAAGTTAATATCGAGTTGAAAACTAACATTTTTCGCTATGAGGGTCTTAATGCTAAAGTTTTAGAATTAATCAGGGAATTTAAATTAGAAGATCGTGTTTTGATTTCATCTTTTAATCACCACAGTGTGCGTGATTTTATGCGCCTAGCAGGGGATAGTAAAATTGAATACGGCTTTTTAACGGCGTCGGGTCAATTAAACCCTGGTAAATATTGTAAGGAACATGGTGTCGGTCATTATCATCCTGCTTTTGTGACTTTAGACTTAGAAGATATTGAAGAATGTCATCGTCAGGGAGTCGAAATTAACACTTACACAGTCAATGAAGCTGATCATATCCAGATGATGATTGATGCAGGTGTGGATCGCATTATAACCAACTATGTTGAGAGAGCTTTAGAATTAATTTAAGTTCTAGCAAAAAATTCCTTCTGGGTAAACAGAAGGAATCAGACTGTAGACAAAGCCCTCTAAATCACTATTTCTTAGTGGTTTAGAGGGCTTTTTTATGTATAATAATGGTTCTATAATAAATAGGGTTGAAGGAAGAATTTTTCTTCCATCAACCCTATTTGACATAGAGCCAAACAAAGACAAACCCTTATTTGAGATTAACTCAAGCAGGGTTTGTCTTCAATCTGGGACATCCACTAAAGGATGCCTTTGATAAGGTTAATTATAGTTTAACAATATTAGTAGCTTGGTTGCCACGTGGGCCAGCTTCTATGTCATATGTTACTGTTTGACCTTCGTCTAAGGATTTAAAGCCGTCACCTTGGATGTTAGAGAAATGTGCGAATACGTCATTTCCATCCTGACCTTCGATAAATCCAAAACCTTTGTCTGCATTAAACCATTTTACTGTACCTGTGTTCATAATGTAAATCCTCCTGTGTGCGTCTTAAGCACTTTGTATTGCAATAACTAAATAATTTAAAAGAAGATTTTACATGGTTGAATGAAAATGACTTAATTAACTTATTTCTTTACTACAAGACACAGTATGTTCCTTATTGGATGACTTGTCAACACTTATTTTAAAATAAATAACAATTTAAATCATTTAATAGAGATTTAACCCACGCTACCTTCCATCTCATAAGCAATCAGACGGTTCAACTCGACAGCATATTCCAATGGCAATTCCTTGGCAAAAGGTTCGACAAAGCCCATGATGATCATTTCAGTCGCTTTTTCTTCGCTAATACCACGACTCATTAAGTAAAAGAGCTGTTCTTCAGAAATACGCGACACTTTCGCTTCATGTTCTAATGAGACATTAGAATTATGGACTTCATTGAAAGGGATGGTATCTGATTTTGATTTTTCATCCATGATAATGGTGTCACACTCTACGTGGGATTTAGCCCCATCTGCTTCAGGGCCAAAGTACAACTGCCCCATATAATCGACATTTCCCCCATCTTTAGCAATCGATTTGGAAACAATGGTTGAGGAAGTGTTTGGAGCATTGTGATAGATTTTAGCTCCAGAATGTTGATGTTGTCCCTCGCCGGCAAAGGCAATGGATAAGACAGTTCCTCTAGCTCCCTCGCCATTTAAGCGACAGGAAGGGTACTTCATCGTTTTATAAGAGCCTAAGTTACCATCTACCCATTCCAAGGTACCACCCTCAGCAACTATTCCACGCTGTGTTACTAGGTTGTAGACATTATTGGACCAGTTTTGAATGGTTGTGTAGCGACATGTTGCATTTTTCTTAACAACGATTTCCACCACCCCAGTATGCATGGAAGTGGCGGAATAAGTTGGAGCAGTACAACCTTCCACATAATGCACGCTCGCCCCTTCATCCACAATAATTAAGGTGCGTTCAAATTGTGCCACACTCGAATTGTTTAAACGGAAATAGGCTTGAAGTGGCATATCAACTTTAACCCCTTTAGGAATATAGATAAAAGATCCACCACTCCAACAAGCTGAGTTCAAGGCTGTTTGAAAGTTTTCATTGGGATGAATGACTGAGGCAAAATGTTCTCTAAAAAGTTCGGGATGGTCTTTTAAAGCAGAGTCGGTATCGGTAAAGATTATGCCTAATTTATCCACTTCGTCTTTCATTCGCGAATATACGGTTTCTGATTCATACTGAACACTGGTTCCAGCTAAGAAAGCCCGTTCGGCTTCTGGCACACCTAGACGTTCAAATGTTTCTTTAATTTTGTCTGGCACCTCATCCCATGTACGAACAGGTTGGTCGGTTGCTTTTAGATAGTAGATATAATCGTCGAAATTTAAATCAGATAAATCAACGCCCCAGGTAGAGGCTTTTTTATTGCGGAAAGTTTCATAAGCTTTTAACCGGAAGTCAAGCATCCACTCGGGTTCATCTTTTTCTTTTGAAATCGTACGGATGACTTGCTCATTAAGTCCTTTTCCAGTCGAAAAGAGGATTTTAGCATCGTCTTTAAAACCGTATTCGTATTCACCTAATACAGGAACTTCTGACATTATTCATCTTCCTTTCTTTCAATGCCATCTTGATGGAGCAATTGTTCATTGCGGTTTTGATCGAGTCCGTACTCGACGGCTCGCCAAGAAAGAATGGCACATTTATAACGGGCTGGAAAATTTTTGACGCCAGCCAAAATAGCTGCATCTTTTAATTGTTTGCGTAATTCAGCTTCATCTTTTTCTTCTTCATCATCACCGATTGTTCCACCTACTAATTGATTGAAGTCATGCACTAATTGGATGGCTTCATCAACCGTTTTACCAATCATTAAATCGGTCATCATACTGGCTGAGGAAATAGAAATGGTGCAACCTTCACCATTAAAAGCAATTTGTTCAATCTGATTATCTTTAACGATCATATCCACAGTAATGGCATCACCACAAGTTGGGTTGAGTAATTGCATTTGATGGGTAGGTTTTTCTAAATGCCCTCGATGATGAGGGTTTGAAGAATGGTCAAGTACAATCGTACGATAGAGTTGGTCTAATCGACTAAGTGCCATAAGTGAAAAACTCCTTTATTTCTTTGGTAGCTTCTATAAAACGGTCGACTTCTTCAAGGGTATTATAAACCATCAGGCTGGCTCTTAAAGTCGCTGGGGTTTCTAGCAGACGCATCAAGGGTTGAGCACAGTGGTGTCCTGCTCGGACTGCGATCCCTAATTGATCATAACCTGTTGCAGCATCATGCGGATGGACTCCCTGAATATTAAAAGAAAGAATACCATGACTTTTAGCCGATTCAGGAGTATAAAGAACGACGTCCTCTAACTCTTTCATTCCTTGATAAAGTCTATCGCCTAATAATTTCTCTTGGGCTTGAATTTGATCAAAACCAATAGCTTCAATCCACTGAATTGCTTGAGTCAACCCAACCACTTGAGCGATTGCCTGGGTGCCGGCTTCAAACTTCCATGGAGCTTGTTTGTAGTTGGATTGAGTATCCTCTACTAGGTGAATCATCTCACCACCGAAGCTAACCGGTAAGCAGCTTTCATGATGTTCTTTAGCTAAATAGGTGATCCCCAATCCCATCGGACCATACATTTTATGGCTTGAGAATGCATAGGCATCAACTTCCCATTCCTTCAAATGTAAACGAATATGTGGACTGGCTTGAGCGCCATCAACAATCAAAAGGGCACCTTGTTGGTGGGCCCATTGACTGAGAGCTTGAATGGGTTGCTGTACACCTAACACATTTGAAAAGTGTTGAATAACAATTGCTTTGACTGGCTGATCTTTATACTTACGTGATAAAGCTTCTACATCCACTTGATAATCAGCAGTTAGGTCCATAAATTTGAGCTTAGCTTCGGTGCGTTTACATACTTCTTGCCAAGGCACTAGGTTGGAATGGTGCTCTAAGCGCGTTGTGAGTATGATATCTCTATCTTGAAGGCGTGGTTCGATGAGTCCACGAGCAATTTTGTTGATGCTATCGGTTGTCCCTGAGCTAAATGAGATGCAGGCACTGGCTTCTGCCCCGACAAAAGCCGCAATTTTTTCACGACCTTTTTCAAAGGCTTGGGTAGCGCGCTCACTTAGGGTATGTACGCCACGGTGAACATTGGCATTATCCTGTTGATAATAGGCAACAATTGCCTCGACCACTGATTGAGGGGTCTGGGAAGTCGCCGCATTATCAAAGTAAATAAGTGGCTCATCATTAACGATTTGATCGAGTATAGGAAATTCTTGACGAACTTTTAAAAGATTTTGTCTAGTCAAGGCTATCACCTGAATTTATGCTTTCTAATTTTTGGTCTAAAGCATCAATCATCATTTGTCTTCTCTCAGGATCTTTAATTTGATTTAAAGTTTGCATTAAGAAGCCACGGATGACTAGATATTCTGCTTTAGTGCGATTTACTCCACGAGTCATTAAATACCATAATTGACTGTCATCTACCTTGGATACGGAGGCAGCGTGTCCTGCAGTCACTTCAAATTCATCAATTAAAAGAATGGGGTTAGCATCACCACGGGCTTGATCAGAGAGCATGAGTAAACGGTTTTCTTGTTGAGCATCCGCGTTTTTAGCATTTTTGAAAATTTTGCCAATACCATTCATTGTCAGGACTGCTTGGTCTAAGGCAACACCTCTTTGGTTAATGTGTCCAATGGAATGGTTGCCATAATTACTGATTTTGGTGTCTAAAATTTGTTTAAAGTTTTGATTAGAAATAGCCACTTCTGATAAATGAGCGTGTGAACCTTTACCTTTTAAATTAGAAGCTAAATCGACAATCGTTGCTCCATCATTAAATGAACCAATTGACCATTGAATATGAGCGTCGTTCTTAGCCAAAGCATGGCGACGAATATAGCTAGCTTGGTCGGTTTTCGTTTGATCAATAGCCATATAATGCAAGTTTGCTCCATCTTCGAGGATGATTTCTACTGTGTAGCTTTGACTATGGTTAGCCACTTGATTTTGTTTTAGTTTTTCAAAAAAAGTAAACTGACTGTTTTTGCCAACGGCAAGTAGTAGATATTGATGGGCTCCATCATCGAAATTTTGCTCCCATTCAAAGGTTTCATTGCCTTGATAGTTATCAGGAACATAAATCAAGGTGCCGTGATTTAAATGAGCTAATTGGAAAGCAGAAACTTTATCTTGATTAGCAGGAACTGCTTGGAATAAATACTTTTTTAAAAGTTCTTCGTGATCAGTTTGAGCGCTTTGCCAATCAGCAATGATAAGGTCCGGATGAGTAGCTAATTTTCTTTCAGCTGCTGAAGGCCTACTTTGAGCTTCAACAAATAAAGGCCAGGTTTCGATCTTCGATCGTTCGATGGTGGGAAGTCTTGTATTCTCGAATGCTTGTTGACTTTGGTCAAAGATATCCTTAAGCCAGTTGACAGTTGGTGCGAATAATTGTTGAGTCATCTTTTCACCTACTCTTCATTTAATTCAATGCCGTTTTCGAGAGCTATCTCTTTATACCCTTTGGCTTCTAATTCTAGGGCTAACTCAGATCCACCTGATTTCACGATGCGTCCATCCATCATAATATGAACAAAATCTGGCTCAACATAGTTCAAAAGGCGTTGATAGTGGGTAATAATTAAAGCGCCAAAATCTTCACCACGTAAAGAGTTGATGCCTTTGGATACAACTTGTAAAGCGTCAATATCTAAGCCAGAATCAATCTCGTCTAAGAGAGCAAAACGAGGTTCGATCATTAACATTTGAAGGATTTCATTGCGTTTTTTTTCGCCCCCTGAGAATCCTTCATTCACATAACGTTCAACCATTTCATCAGACATATCTAAAAGCGCCATTTTTGCATCTAATTTGTCTAAGAATTCAAAAATAGGCATCTGATCATCTTCTTTACGGCGTGAGTTGATGGCTTCACGCATAAGAGTGGCATTAGTAACACCTGAAATCTCACTTGGGTATTGAACGGCCATAAACAGACCGGCTCTAGCACGCTCATCGACTTCCATTTCTAAGAGGTCAACACCATCAAGTAGAACCTGACCTTGTGTAACTGTATAGTCAGGGTGCCCCATGATAGCTTGTGAAAGAGTAGACTTACCTGTTCCGTTTGGTCCCATAATAGCATGCACTTCATTAGTGTTAATTGTTAAATTAACACCTTTTAATATTTTTTTATCTTCAATTTCTACGTGTAGATTTTTGATTTCCAGTGTGGACATAAACTCGCTCCTTCTAATCATTTTCACAAGCTATATTCTACCATAAATTGTGAAGATTAAAATCTTGAATTTTAGAGTATCTATTTAGGCAGATTTTAAAAGCATTCGCCAAGCAGTGACAAATTCGATATAATAAGTTTACTAAATGGAGGAGGCTATAAATAATGAGTTATCAGGCATTATACCGTGTTTGGCGACCGCAATCTTTTAATGAATTAGTCGGGCAAGAAATGATCGCCCAAACTTTGAGGAATGCGATTGCTAAACAGCAATTAAGCCACGCCTATCTCTTTTCAGGTCCAAGAGGAACGGGTAAAACTTCTGTTGCTAAGATACTTGCAAAAGCGGTCAATTGTCCTAATTCAACGGATGGAAATCCTTGTAATGAATGTTCTATTTGTCAAGGGATTACTTCAGGAGAGATTAGTGATGTGATTGAGATTGATGCGGCATCGAATAACGGAGTTGATGAAATTCGTGACCTGAGAGACCGTGTTCGCTATGCTCCTACACGTGCCAAGAATAAAGTATATATTATTGATGAGGTTCATATGTTAACAACTGGTGCCTTTAATGCACTCTTAAAAACATTAGAAGAGCCTCCTGCCAATGTAATTTTTATACTTGCGACGACGGAGCCTCATAAAATACCGGCCACTATTTTATCAAGAACTCAGCGCTTTGACTTTCAACGGATTAAAGACCTTGATTTGATTAGAAGGATGCAATATATTTTGGACCATGACCAACAAGACTATGATCTTGAAGCGTTGAAAGTTATTGCTCGAGCAGCTAACGGTGGAATGCGGGATGCTCTAAGTCTACTAGACCAAGCGCTTTCTTATGGGCAAGATCACCTAGAACTTGAAACGGCTTTGTTAGTATCCGGTTCTTTTGCTCAAACCGTTTATGTTCAATATATTCAAGCGCTTGCTCAATCACGAGTAGAAGAAGCCTTGCAGATCTTGGAAGAACAATTACAAGAGGGAAAACAGGCTGGGCGATTTATTGAAGAACTGATTTTATTTGCTAGAGATGTCCTTTTAAGTTTATTTTCAATTAAGAACCATACACTGCTAACTGACCAAGAATTACAGCCATTGAAAGAAAATGTTGAGCCAGCATTCTTTTATCAGTTAATTGACTTTTTGAATCAAGCGCAAAATAAGATACGTTTTTCTACACAACCAGAAGTTTATTTAGAAGTTATGACGGTTCAATTAGCACAATTAGGGCAGGACCTACTTCTAAGAGAAGAAGTAGAGCAAGTAGAGCCTCAAATGTCTGGACAGATAGAAAGTCAGATTAGACTGTTACAAGAGGAACTAGAAAAACAAAAAAAATTACTTGCTGAACTTATAAATAATCAAAAAAGTACTACTCAAGGAGTTAATAATCAAACGGAATTAATTCCGCGTAAAAAGCCTGATTTTGCTCAAAAAGATTATGTGGTCGACTTACATGCGATTTATAATGTTTTGAATCAAGCAACTAAAGAAGATATTAACCATTTAAAAAAAGAGTGGTCAGCTATTTTAGCTGAACTAGCTCCTAACCAAAGAGTTCGCTTGAATAATACTAGACCGTTAGCGGCAGGGCCAGACTGCGCTTTGATTTCCTTCGAAGACCAAAATTTATGCGCGATTGTTCAACATGATAGTCATTTAATGGATCAGGTGAATAATATAGTGAGTCAGCGTTTAGGTAAGGCGATTCACTTCACTTATTTGTGGCAGGCTGATTGGTCTGGTATTCGAAGGGATTACAAAATCTTGTTTGAACAAAATGGTAGAAAGCCGATAGAACTAGCTAAAAAGTTATCAAAAGTTCAAGAAAGTATAACTCCGTCAGAAGGAACTATTGATTCGCTACAAAATGATCAGACAGATTCGCAGGACAATCCCCCAGGTCACATTAATCAGGATAATTTATCAGAAATTGATCAAACTGAAAAAAATAGGCCTCAAAATGAAGAGTTAGAATCAATTGAAGCTCAATTACCTGAGCCGGCAGAAGATGTAGCAGCTTTATTCCAACGGAGTCAAATTCACCATATTGAAGAGGGAGAAAGTTCAAGTATTCAACCGGCGGATGGGCAAACGGGATTTTTTGATATAGAGGATACTCAGGAGCAAGAGAATCTAGCGGTCCAAAAAGCCATCGAACTCTTTGGTGAAGAAAATATCACTATTTACAATGATCGTTAAGAAAATTAGTTGGTGATGAATTTAATTAATTCTTTAAGTATCACTTTTACTGCTGAAATAATATGAATTACAATTGATAGTTAGTCAATAGAGAATCCAAGTGTTTAAGCGCTTGGATTCTTTTGGTTTATTAATACTTTACGAATGGTATGAGGTGGAGTATGAGTTGAGGTGAATTTGAATTATTTAATTTGATTATAAAAGACTTCTTTTGTAGTCGAAAGAAGTTATTGCCGTATGCTATAATTGAAGCGTAGTCGAAATAAAAGACAAATTTTACAATAATATTGAAACAATGGAAGGAAGATGCAAAATGATGCCAAATATGAACAATATGATGAAGCAAGTTCAGAAGATGCAAAAAGAGATGGAGAAAACACAAAAAGAACTAGAAGCTAAAGAATTTATGGTGGAGGATGCACAACAATTAGTTAAAGTGGTTATGACTGGTAAAAAAGAAATCAAAGAATTAACCATTAAACCAGAACTAGTTGATCCAGAAGATATCGAAATGTTGCAGGACGTAGTTTTAGCAACAATTAACCATGCGATTCAAGAAGTTGAACAAACAACACAAGATCAAATGGGCCAATTCACCAAAGGGCTAAACTTGCCTTTCTAGTAGTAAGAAAAGAAAGGGGGAGTTGGAATGGATTATCCATCACCCATTGCCAAATTAATAAATAGCTTCACTAAATTACCAGGTATCGGAAGTAAAACAGCCGCTCGTCTAGCTTTTTATGTTTTAGAAATGTCTGAAGCAGATGTTTCTTACTTTGCTCAGGCCTTGATAAACGCTAAGCGTGATCTTAAATATTGTTCGGTTTGTGGGAACATTACTGATACAGACCCATGTATGATTTGTAGTGATTCGTCAAGAGATCGATCGATTATTTTAGTTGTTGAAGATAGTCGTGATGTGATGTCGATGGAAAAAATGCAAGAATTTCACGGATGCTATCACGTCCTGCAAGGTGTACTCTCGCCTATGGAAGGCACAGGACCTGAGGATTTAAATATTGCCTCACTAATAAAGAGACTTCAAGATGAAGAAGTTAAAGAAGTTATTGTGGCAACTAATGCCACTGCTGAAGGTGAAGCGACAGCCATTTATTTATCAAGGTTGATTAAGCCGGCCGGCATAAAAGTAACGCGTCTCGCTCATGGATTATCAGTGGGATCCGATATCGAATACGCAGATGAAATGACCCTCTTTCGTGCCATTGAAGGCCGAAGAGAGTTATAATAAAGGAGTATCAAATGCCAAAAGGGAAGTTTATTGCGTTTGAAGGACCAGATGGATCAGGGAAAACCTCGATTATCAAAGTTTTAGGTCCAATGCTTGAAAAAGAAGGTGTAGAAGCAGTATTTACTAGAGAGCCAGGGGGCAGCCCGATAGCTGAGCAAATTCGCGAACTCATTTTAGATATTAATAATACAGCTATGGACTATCGAACAGAGGCCTTACTATATGCAGCAAGTCGTCGGCAACACTTGAGTGAAACAATTTTACCCAATGTTCAAGCGGGGAAAATGGTGATTAGTGACCGTTTTGTGCTGTCTTCATTAGTCTATCAGGGCGTTGCAAGAGCAATCGGTTTAGAGGCCGTTTGGCAGATTAACCAGTTCGCCATTGAAGACCACTTACCAGACCTTACTATTTTAATAGATGTTCCTGCTGACATAGGTTTGGAGAGGATCGAGAAAGCTCGTGGTAGTAGACAGTATGATCGCCTCGATCGGGAGGCACTTGCCTTTCATCAACGAGTCAGACAAACCTATCTCGACTTGATACCTCAATGGGAAAATATTGTGGTAATTGATGGTAATCAAAGTGTAGAACAAGTTAGCTTGGAGTGCTTCGAAACTCTAAAAAAACGTGGTATGATTAAGTAATAATACATCAGGAGGGATAATATGAAATTACTAGTAGCGATCGTGCAAGATCAAGACCAACAAGTTTTGGGGAAGGCTTTATTAGAAAATGATATTCGTGCGACAAAATTATCTTCAACTGGAGGTTTTCTTCGTTCAGGTAATACAACATTCTTATTAGGAGTAGAAGATGAGCGAATTGAGGAAGTGCTTGAAGTTATTAAAGCTTCATGTCAGTCTCGTGAGCAATATATTTCAACACCTATCCATCTAGATATGAATTTGGAAGTTTCAAATACTTACCCATTAAAAGTTGAAGTTGGTGGAGCGACTGTTTTTGTTCTACCTATTGAAAGTTTCTTCCATTTCTAAGAGACAAGCATTTGAAAGAGGGAGTCTATGCGGTTAGAAGCTGCCAAAAAGCATTTTAATCTATTGATACAACATAAGCGACTCGCTCACGCTTATTTATTTACTGGCGAATTAAACCCAGCAAAAAAAGAATTAGTGGATACAATTACTCAAGCCCTTGTTTGTAAGCATTTTGATGCAGAAGGAAGGGCTTGTTTAAATTGCATGGACTGTCAGAGAATTACTAGGGGTCAGTTTGCAGATTATATGACTATTGAACCCGATGGGCGTAGCATCAAAGTGGATCAGATCCGAGGGCTAAAAGAATGGTTAGGAACGAGTCCGATTGAGGCTGATTTTAAAATTGCTACGATTGAGCAGGCAGATTTAATGGGCCCAGCAGCAGCCAATGCTCTTTTACTTTTTTTGGAAGAACCAAGTCCTAATGTTTATATCTTTTTATTTAGTCGTCAGGCTGAACAATTACTACCGACTATTCAATCGAGAGTTCAGGAAGTGATCTTGGAAGATGATAAAGAACACTCTCAAATTGATCAGATGGTGCAAGCAGGTATTCGTGATCAGCATGCAAGAGTAATGTTAAAGCTATCAGCCAATCGCTTGGAGAATTTAATGGATGACTATGAGGCGGAGTCTTTCGAAGCTTGGCTAAAAGCCATAGAATATTTTTATCAGTTATTGATACAAGAAAACCCTTATGCTTTTGTTGCTATCCAGCAACATTTAAAACCCTATCTTAATTATAATCAAGGCCAAGATGGTCTCGATTATTTAAATTGGTTGAATGCCCAATTGTTATTGAGTCACTATCCATCTAAAGAAAACCACTTAGGAAGTTTACAAAAGAGGGTAAATAGAATTAAAGAGAGAATCGATCATCAAATGAGTCAAACAAGCTATCATAGAATGAATGAGCTCTTAATGGATAGTAAAAAACTCCTTTTGTTTAATGTCACACCACAGTTGGCCTATGAGCGCTTAGCGATTAAAATGTGTGAATGGAAGTAATATGAAGAGAGGTGTTAGCATGTCTGAAATAAAAATTGAAGAACTTCTTATGCAAGTTAACCAAGAGCTGAATCAATTGTTCGAAACGGTTAACACCTTGTCGGAAGAAGTGACACGGTTAACTAATGAAAACAATCGGTTAAGGATGCAGCAGTACCAAGCAGTTGAGCAAATAGAAATTAAGCCATTAAAAGATGAGGAAAATCAAAAAAATCAAGTTATTGATAAATCAGAGCAAACGCTTGAGCATCGTCAAAGTGGGCAAGCTCGTCTTCAAGCCTTCTATAATGATGGTATTCATATTTGTCATCATTATTTTGGTAGTAAGCGTGAAACCAATGAAGAATGTATCTTTTGTCAAGACATTATTGACTCTTTAGGAGAGCAATAGATGACAAAAGAACTGTTTATGCCAAAACTGACTGATGAACAAATACGATTGGTGAAAGATGAAGAACGACTTGATTTTCTGATTCGAGAAAACCGTTATGTAATACAAAATCCAAATTACTTTCCTTTTTCTGTGGATGCCGTTTTGCTGGCGAATTTTATCACATTCAATCAGCGGTCCTCTTCCTCAAGGATAATGGATTTTTGTACAGGCGGTGGCATCATTCCTCTACTCTTATCGCATCGGACAGATGCTAAAATTCAAGCTATTGAGTTGCAAGCAGATATTGCAGATATGGCAAAACGATCGGTTCGATTAAACGGTTTAGAAGAACAAATTGAAATCATCCAGGGGGATTTAAGGCAATTAAAAGCAAATAATCAGCGATTAGATGTTATCAGCTGTAATCCTCCTTATTTTTCGCTCAATGAGGCAGCTAAATTACATTCTAATCCTTATCATGCTATTGCTCGTCATGAAATTCACTTAACTTTAGATGAATGGGTGAGCAAAGCGAGCCAATTACTTAAGCAAAAAGGCAGGCTATTTATTGTTTATCGCCCAAATAGATTAGACGATCTAATGATGAGTTTATTAAATCATCACTTTGCTATCAAACGCCTTTGCTTTGTCCATCCAAAACAAGCTGAAAATGCCAATAGTGTCTTGGTAGAGGCCATTGCCAGGGGAGGAAGACAAGGCGTTCGAGTTGAACCTGCAATTATCGTACATCAAGAAGATGGATCCTATACCCCTATGATGCAGGAGATCTACTATGGAAATCATTAATGATGAAGGGTTCTACTTTTATGTTTTATACTGTCATGACAAAACACTTTATGGAGGATTTACAACCAATCTTAGGCAAAGGTTAGAAGCTCATAATAAGGGCAAAGGAGCGAAGTATACTCGCGTTAAAAAGCGGCAGCCTTTAAAACTAATCTATGTTGAAAAGTGGCCGAATAAGTCTTTAGCGATGTCTGCGGAGTACCATTTCAAACAGTTAAATCGTCCCAAAAAAGAATATTACTTGGCTAAAAACGGTATGGCTAATTTTGATAAGGGTGTTTATATTATTAAAGATTACAGTCAGCATTTGATTTGTCATTTACAAAGAGATTTAAGCTTAAAGGAAGTGAGTGCATTTTGAATATTCAAAAGAGTTATCAAACAGAAAGCTCTTGTCTCTACTTGGTTCCTACTCCAATAGGTAATTTAGAAGATATGACTTTTCGAGCGGTTAGAATTCTTCAAGAAGTCGATCTAATCTTGGCTGAAGATACGCGAAAAACAGGAATTTTGTTGAAGCATTATGATATTAAAACAAGAATGTTTTCTTTCCACGACCACTCGAATCAATCGGAAGTAGATAAGTGGACGGCCTATATTGGAGAGGGACATACGGTTGCCCTAGTCTCAGATGCTGGTATGCCACTAATCAACGATCCTGGCCATCCTCTAGTACAATCCCTACTGGCTAATTCATTAGCCGTAATAAGCCTTCCAGGAGCGAGTGCCGCCATTACTTCTTTGGTTGCTTCAGGTTTACCTGCAAACACCTTTACTTATTATGGCTTTTTTCCAAGAAGTAAAAATGAGCAAGTTGAGTTACTAACAGATATCGGAAGGCGAAAAGAAACGGCTATTTTTTACGAGTCGCCCTATCGATTAAAGCAATCCATTCAGCAAATTAATCAGCTGTTAGGAACGGATACAAAAGTGGTTGTAGCTCGTGAAATCAGTAAAAAGTTTGAGGAATATCTTAGAGGCACAAGCCAAGAACTAATCAATCATTTTGAGGAGCATTCTTTAAAAGGTGAATGTGTCCTTTTGTTGCAGTCTATGGGTCAATTAGATCAAAGGCAAACGCTGCTCAATCCAGACTTAAGCTATAAAGACCAGGTTCAATCTTTAATGGATAAAGAGAAACTTTCAGCCAAAGCAGCCATTAAACAGGTTGCCCAAGCACAAAATGTCAAAAAACAAGAAATTTATGCGGCTTATCATGAATTGGATCTCGACAGAAAGGACTGAGCGGTTTGTTGTATTTTCTGTCTTTCATTTTATTTGTCTCATCCGTTTTGGTCTACGTTTTTAAATGGCGCAAAGTCTCATTAATTGCTTTGCTTTATTTTTCACTCCTGATAGTTTTTTTTGCGATACTTAATGAATCAAGATGGTATCTATTATCACTTATGCGCTATTTATTGTATTTTTCAAGTTCAGGAATTGCTATCATTATTCCCTTTTTTCTTTTGTTGTTAGCCTATTTAATGTTAAGTCGAATAGAAGATGACCGTTCGCTATCAGGCATGCGTATTTTTTTTAATTTGACGATCTCTTTTACTTTTGTTGGGATTGTTATTTTTACAGCATGGGTTGTTATACAAAGAAACTATTATATGAGTCGGTTCTTAGCTATTTATACCTTAGTGGCTATGTACTTAATTATTAATTTTTTTCTTTTTATTGTTCTCAACCTTCTCTTGTTACTATTTAAGTTTAAAATGCGATCTAATGATATTTTATTAGTTCTTGGCGCTCAATTAACAGCGAACGGTGAGATGGACAAGACTTTAATTTATCGATTAAAAAGGGCATTAAAAATTTTTAAACAAAGTAGAGCAAAAGGTCAAAAGCTGCATTTAATTGTCAGTGGGGGAAATAGTCACGAAAATATTGCTTCAGAAGCTGAAAAAATGGCGAAATTTTTAATTGCTAATGGTATTGACCATCACTTCATTACTATTGAAGATCAGGCTCGAACGACTAGAGAAAATCTCATTAATATTCAAGAGCTTTTAAATGATTGTTTTCCTGAACGTGGGAAGACGCTCATTGTAACAAGTTACTTTCACCTTTTAAGGACTTATCTTTATGCTTGGCGCTTCGGTTTTGATTTAAGAGTCGTCGGGGTAAGAACCCAATTTGGTCATGGTTTTTTTGCTATTTTAAGAGAATACCTTGCTTTTTTTGTATTAACTAAAGAATTAAATTATTTTTTTATGATTGGATTATTAATTTATGGTATTCGTCAAGTGCTTATGATTTTCCAGTAGGAGGTAAAAATGCAAAGATGCCAATGGGTAGCGAATAAGCCTGATTATTATATTCAGTATCATGATAAAATATGGGGAAAACCAGAACATGATGATTTACTTTTGTTTAAATGGTTGGTGTTAGAAACGTTTCATATCGGCTTGTCGTGGCAACTAATTTTATCTAAAGAACAAGCTTTTGAACAAGCTTTTGATCAGTTTGACTACCGAAAGATAGCCAATTATCAAGAAGATAAAGTTGAGGCTTTATTAAAAAACGAAAAGATTATTCGTCATCGCGGTAAGATAGAAGCTACAATAACCAACGCTCAAGCTTTTATCAAAATTCAGCAAGATTTTGGTAGTTTTGATAATTATATCTGGCATTTCACCAACAGACAGCTAGTATTAAGACCAAAAAGTCAGAAAGAACCTAAGACTGCTTCAAAGTTAAGTGATGAAGTCGCTCGTTCCCTAAAAAATTATGGTCTTAAATTTGTAGGTTCAGTAACTATATATTCTTACTTACAAGCTATTGGTGTTATTAATGATCATGATGCCGATTGTACCTTTCGTTTAAAATAGTAAAAGCCCAATTACTTCCAGTAACTGGGCTTTTCATGTGTAATGTGTTTAAAATAATCGGTTATTCAAATTAGCAAATCAGTAAATATAAGAGAGTCAAGTCTGATATTAAGCGTAAATTCAAGCCGCTTGACTTATTTAAACGGTCAATTCGATAATTAAGCGTGTTGCGATGTAAGTACAAATCCTGGGCGGTTTTACTAATATTCCCCCCATTTAGAAAGAGTTGGCGTATCAACGCACGATCTTGATCATCTGAAATCGTTTGACCATAGTTAGCAAATTGGGCGAGATGACTTTCTTGTAAGTTCTTACCAACTTGTTGTAAAAGCAAATGGCTCATGCGATTAATGGTGTTTTTCTTAAGTAACCTCTGATGACTTTCTATCTGAGCCACGTCAAAAGAAATTTGATCTTCAACACTTTCTATACCAGTATAAGGAGACCCTATGATGACAAGCGCTGATTGTCCAAAGTCATCATTAAGCATTTTTAGAATTCCTTCCATCATTTGGGATCCTTGGTTAGCCCAAAAAGAATTGTGGATGACATAAACAAAGTGATGTGAATTTCGTTTTATATAATCAATAATGTTTTGACTGCTTGATCTGAGAGTAGATAACCACAAGGATTGATCAAAGTCTGTTTGCAAATGCTCTAAAAAGATATGAAACAGACAATAACCTTCTTTATGAGAGCCCTCTAAATCAAGAAGAGAGTGAGGAATTTGAATGACTCCTTTTGCTTTCATTGTAAGACCTCCTCGTAAATAAACGGTTTAAAGATTATACTTAATTTAGCGAATAACTTTTTCGCTTTCTTTATCGAAGAAATGAATTTTTTCCATATCGAAGGCTAATTCAATGGATTCTCCTGGAGTATATACTTCTTGTGCGTTTACTCTAGCAATGAACTCATCTGATCCAATCGTTAGATACAGCATGGATTCGGACCCCAGCAACTCTGCGACAGAAATCTTAGCATTAACAAGCGAGTCTTTAGATTTCGCAACAATGCTTGTTTCCGCGTGAATATCTTCCGGACGAATGCCAAGAATAATTTCTTTTCCTAAATAACCCTTATCTGATAACAACTTTTTGTGATGAGGGCTTAATGGCAAGTTAATACCTTGATTATTGGTTAAGGTATTACTTTCAATAGTAACAGTAAAGAAGTTCATAGCTGGTGAGCCGATAAAGCTTGCCACAAAAACATTATTGGGTTTATTATAAACTTCCTGAGGGCTACCTATTTGTTGAATATAGCCGTCTTTCATAATAACGATTCGACTGGCCATTGTCATAGCTTCAGTTTGGTCATGGGTTACATAGATAGTAGTTGTTTTTAATTGCTGATGCAGTTTGGCAATTTCTGCCCGCATTTGTACGCGCAATTTAGCGTCAAGATTTGATAAAGGCTCATCCATTAAAAAGACTTTGGCATCACGAACAATCGCTCGACCTAAAGCGACTCTTTGTCTTTGACCACCGGACAGAGCGGCTGGTTTGCGGTTTAAAAATTCAGTTAAGCCGAGTAAGTCAGCGGCATGATTGACACGTCGGGTAATTTCACTTTTATCATACTTACGCAGCTTTAAACCAAAAGCCATGTTGTCGTAGACAGTCATGTGCGGGTAAAGGGCATAATTTTGAAAGACCATAGCGATGTTTCGATCCTTAGGTGCTACGGCGTTCATCAATTTACCATCTATAATCAGTTCGCCTGCTGTTATTTCTTCTAAACCAGCAATCATTCTTAAGGTGGTTGATTTTCCACAGCCGGAAGGTCCAACAAAGACGATGAACTCTTGATCAGCTACATCTAAATTAAAATCAGTTACTGAATTGGTTTTTGCGCCTTCATATCTTTTATTAATCGACTTTAAGTTTATTTCAACCATTTTAATCCTTCTTTCTTACATAATAATTCTAGCTTAACTGAAATTTGTGGATTATACGATAGTCAATGTGCACAAGAAAAGGGAAATCCCAGAAAAGCTGGGCTTGTCTGGGTATTAAAACTAATTAATTATTTACTTTTTAATTCTGAGAGTATATCTTGTAATAGTTCGACTTCTGAAGGGCTTGCTGGCTCTTCTTCTGGAGAAATAATTTTTTTATTTTGTGCTTTTTCTAAAGCTTTAAGTGTGATAAATAAGAAGCTACCAATTAAAAGAAAATTAATAATTGCTTGGATAAATGCTCCATAAACAATTTCAGTCTTACCAACTGTCAGAACAAGACCTGAAACATCTGCTTGACCTGTAATGGCTATAATGAGTGGCATAAAAATATTATCGACTAAAGAAGTAACAATTGCTGTAAAAGCTGACCCTAAAATAATCCCAGTTGCCATAGTAACAACATTTTTATTTGCAATAAAACCTTTAAATTCTTTCCACATAAAAATTAATTCCTCCGTAACAATTCATTTAATACTTATAGAGTACCATGAATTCGAAATAAATCAATGTCGAAATTTTTCATTTGCTATATTTTATGAACAAGTTGGTGACTGGAAATAATTTCTTCGGGAAGATCCCAATAATTATTGATGATTTTATGGACCCATTGATAAGCTAGATAGGGTCCACTTGTTAAGCCGGAAGACCCTAAGCCAGAAATTGTCCATAGATTGGATAAATCAGGGATGGATCCGATTAAGATATCGCCATTGTCAGTGAAGGCTCGAGTACCTACTTTTACTCGATAAAGAGGATAGTTAAAAACATCCGGAAAAATTTGCTCAGCCTTTGTTTTTAGCTCTTTGATAACCATGGGATTAATGGTTAAGTCTTTTGCTTGGTCATCTTCATGACTTGCGCCAATTACTATCTCACCATTATCAAAGGGAAGGATATCAATGCCACCCGGTGACATAATAACAGGCCAGTTGTTATCGACCCATTGTGGGTGGTAGATAGAAAATAGCTGGCCTTTTTGAGGGCGCAAGTTACAATCAAACCGCAAGGAGCTTAGAAGTTCTTTGACAGCGGGTCCTGCTGCCAAAAGGACCTGATCTGCAGTAAATGAGTCTTGATCAGACTGAATCAAAAAGCTCTTTCCTTCTTTAAGCAACTGAACTTCTTTTTTAACTATTTTCCCCCCTTTTGTTAGAATCGCTTTATGTAATAAAGCAACCAATGCCTGCCCATCTACTCGGCCACCCCCTTTAATTAAAGAGCCAGGCCAAGGGCTATCAATAAGAGGAAACAAATCATGAATTGCTTCTTGTGTTAGTGTTGAAACTTTTCCGATAGAAGGAGATTGCTCTCTTTTTGAATCTGCGTTTTCAAGATCTCTGTGTAAGTCTTTTTCATTTTTACGTAGAATCAAAGTCCCAGTTTCCTTAAAAAGACTGGAAGCATCAAATCCGTCTTCAGTTAAATCTTGAATAAATTGACGGTAGAATTCTGCACCATGAAAGACAAGGTGATACCATTTTTTATTTCTTCTTTTAGAAAACCAAGGACAAATAATTCCAGCCGCCGCCTGGCTGGCTTGACCAACTTCTTTATCGAGAAGAATTACTGGATAGCCAGAACGAGTCAGATAATAGGCAGCTGTCGATCCAACAATACCACCGCCAACAATGATAAAAGGAAAATGTTTTTTCAAAAATATCCTACCTTTCATTAATAGAAATTAAAATCAGTAAATGCTAAATTAGAGACATCAAATTAAAAGGAGACCTTTTTATGGAAGAAACACTCAGACAGATTTAAAATCACCGTAGTATTCGCTTTTATAAAGATCGCCCAGTTGCAGTGGAAACTCGTCAGCAACTAATGGAAACTATGAATGCCAGTCCGACTTCAAATGGGTTGCAGGCCGTTTCAGTTGTCCGTATTACTGATCGTATTTTACGCGAAGAATTAGCCAAGGTTGCAAAACAAGCCTATCTTGCCGAGGTGCCTGAACTATTGATTTTTCTTGTGGATTGGCATCGCAATGCTGAAATAGCTAAGGCTAAAGGCTATCAAGGAGAAAAATATCGCTCAATGGATTATTTCTTTCAGGGAGTGGCTGATGTTTATATTCAAGCTCAAAGCTTAGTGATCGCTGCTGAATCTTTAGGATTAGGAACGGTTTATTTTGGATCGATTTTAAACGATTCAGCTAGAGTCATTGAACTATTAAAACTACCTGACTTGACTTTTCCTTTAGTAGGGGTTGGGTATGGCTATCCGGACGATCAACCCCCATTGAAACCACGAATGCCAATCGAATTTAAATTATCTGAAAATTATTATCGCGCAAATCCAGATTATCTTCAAATGTTGGCAGACTATGACAAGGAAATGACACAATACTATGACACTAGAAATAGCAATCAAAGAGTGGATAGCTTTACTAATCAAGTTAAAAATAAAATTGCTATTGGCGAAAAGAAAAGAGCCCAGTTAATGCAAGTTGTTAGTAAACAAGGCTTTAATGTAATGCTAGAAGATGGAATGGATTATTAAAAATTAGAAAATAATATTTTTGATGAGAAAAGAGTGAGGGATTTAATCTAGCGATTCCTTAAATATAACTAGCTATATGCTTATTGCTAAGGTAGTTATCCTTCAATAAAAATTTTTTGTAGATTAATGGTTGACAGGATTGTTTTTTTTGATTAGAATACTTCTAACAAATCGAATGAAACACGTAGATGTGGAAAGTAGATCGTCAGACTATTTTAAAGAGAGCTTGAGTAGGGTGAAATCAAGCAGTAGGAAGCGATTGAAAATGGCCATGGAGTGGTTATCCTGAATGCATAGCAATAAGGATAAACGGCTGCAACCGTTAGTAAGCCTCAGTATAACAAGTGATACTCACTTGCGTACTGGCAGAGGTAACCTTAGTGATGAGGTTACAAATTAAGGTGGTACCACGAAGTATTAACTCTCGTCCTTTATTGGAGGAGAGTTTTTTGTGTTTTATTGAAAGGAGTGAATACTTGATTGAATTAAAAAATGTATCTGTCACTTTTGAAAAAGAAAATAAAAAAATCCAAGCGGTTTCAGGTGTAAGCTTACAGATACAAGCGGGGGAAATCTTTGGCATTGTGGGTTATTCTGGTGCCGGCAAATCCACTTTAGTTCGAACAATCAATCTTTTACAAAGACCTTCTAGCGGGCAAGTGATAATAAATGGAGTTGATTTGATGCAACTGTCAGCGTCTGAATTGAGAAAATCTCGCAAGAAGATAGGGATGATCTTTCAGCACTTTAATTTGATGAATTCAAGAACGGTGGCAGAGAATGTTGCTTTCCCACTTAAAGATTTAAAATTATCTACTGCTGAAAAAGAAGCGAAAGTGTCTGCTTTGTTAGAAATGGTTGGCATATTAGATAAAGCTCAAGCCTATCCTGAACAGTTATCAGGTGGGCAGAAGCAAAGAGTAGCGATTGCTAGAGCCTTAGCTACAGACCCTTCAATTTTATTGTGTGACGAGGCAACCTCTGCTTTGGATCCTAAAACCACACATTCTATTCTTGATTTGCTAAGGCAGTTAAATCAAGAATTGGGCTTATCGATTATAATGATTACTCACGATATGAATGTTGTTAAAAACCTCTGTCATCGAGTGGCTGTAATGGCTGAAGGGCAAGTGATTGAAGAGAATGGCATTGTCGAAATGTTTACCCAACCTCAAAACCCATTGACGCAAGAGTTTATAAATATGGCTACCCACTTTGATTGGGACTATGAATTAGTGCTTAAAGAAATGCGAGGAGCTAACTCTTCAGAAGATTATTTCATCGCTCGCTTATCCTTTGTCGGTCAAGAGGTGACGGAGCCCTTTATTGCACAGTTAGCCAGAGACTATCAGGTACATTGTAATATTTTATATGGTAATATTGAAGCTTTAAGAGGATCATTTGTAGGTAATCTTGTTGTCACGGTTGAATCAAAGTCGCAAGATTGGGAACGAGCTTTAGTCTTTCTGGAAAAACATAAAGTAAATGTCGAGATTTTAACCGATAGGGAGGGTGTTAAGTGGATGAATTAGAAGTAAATGTATATTCCTTTATTAATGACCAATTCCCCAATTTATCATCTTTTTTAGAAAAATGGTTACCCAATGCTTGGCCCATTCTCGACGAATTTATTGTTGCAACTATCGAAACCTTATATATGCTGATACTGACCATCCTTTTTGCAGGTTTATTAGGTTTAATGCTTGGCGTAGTTATTGTTGTAACAGGACCAAAAGGTATTTTAAAAAACCAATGGATTTATCAAGTCTTAGACAGTTTTATTAATATTTTTAGATCCATTCCTTTTATTATTCTTTTGGCTTTATTAGTCCCTTTTACACGTATGCTTGTAAATACTTCCATTGGCCCGACGGCGGCTGCCATTCCTATCATTGTAGGAACGATTCCCTTCTTTGCTAGGCAGGTGGAGATTGCTTTGTTAGAGGTAGATGAAGGGATTGTTGAAGCGGCTCAGGCCATGGGGTCTTCACCGTGGGACATCATATGGCGTGTCTATATTCGAGAGGGCTTAGGATCTTTATTAAGAGTATCTGCTTCGACTGTTATTAATGTTATTGGCTTGACAGCTATGGCGGGTGTAGTAGCTGGAGGTGGTTTAGGAACCGTTGCGATCGCTAGAGGCTATCAAAGAAGTCGTTTTGACGTTGTCATAGTAGCAACCTTATTGATTTTATTAATTGTTTTGATCAGTCAATTGCTATTTAATTGGTTGATTCGAAAGGCAGAAAAACATAAAAGAAAGTATTAGAAAAGGAGAATTATGATGAAAAAATTTTTAAAAGTATTATTAGTGGGTTCTTTATTAGGGGGGGTTACTCTCAATAATGTCTTCGCTGAAGATAAAGAAGATTTTTCAGGTCAGAGTGTTTCAGTGGGTGTCGCTTCAGAATATGAAGAAGATGTTTGGCAAAGTGTTGCTGATATTGCAGAAGAGGAGGAAGGAATAAAAATCAAACTGGTTCTATTCAATGACTATGTTCAGCCAAATATATCTTTGTCTGATGGGTCGATTGATTTAAACGCCTTCCAGCATGTTGAGTTTTTAAATGATTGGAACCAAGCTAATGACGGAGATTTAGTATCGATAGGTTATACATATGTTGCACCTTTGAAAGTTTACTCTGAAAAAATTGATTCTCTCGATCAATTAAAAGAAGGAGATAAGATTGCTATTCCAAATGATGCGACAAATGGGGGGCGTGCTTTACTAGCACTTGAACAAGCAGGTGTGATTGAAGTGGATGATGAAGCGGGTGTGTTAGCTGAAGTAAGTGATATCACCAAAAATGAATTGAATTTAAAGTTTGAAGAATTAGATGCTGCACAATTAGTGTCGGCTTTACCCGATGTAGCGGCTGCGGTTATTAATAATAATTTTGCCAATGATGCAGAACTCGAAGAAGATCTCGTTATTTTTAACGATGCGGCGGATATTGAAAAGCTACCAGATTCATATAAAAATATTATTGCTAGTCGTAAGGAAGATAGTAAAAACCCACTATTTTTAAAAATTGTAGAACTTTATCAAAGTGAACAAACAGCTAAAAAAATAGAAGAAGTTTCAAAGGGTTCGGATCAACCTGCTTGGTAATAATAGTGATACGACATGTTGAGCATTGTTTTTCGACTGTATAAAAATACAATTCGTTTAGACGGCTTATTGTCTCAAATATGGTATAATTGAACCATCAGTACAGACATAGAGGAGGAATTTCAATGTTCAAGCGTGCCGGATCATTTGTGCAATATGGTTTATTAGTTACTTTACTAACTTATGGATTATTAACCAGTTTGGGAGGACCTCAAATTTATACTTTCTTATCCATTGTAATTTTAGGAATTATTTTAGGTCTATTGTTCCTAATCTATTACACAAAATCACTAACTTTTGGTCAAAAGTTAGCGAGTCATATTGGGGCTTCAGCCTTAGTGATAATTGCTGTTGCTTTATTCAATGGTTGGATGCAAGTCGATTGGGATAAGGTTCTTGCAGGAATACTTATCTTATCTGTTTTATGTTTGTTTGTTTATTTTGGCTATCACTATCTAATGAACAAGCGTCAAAAACCGCAAGCTACTATTGAGCCTGAGGTCACTGATAAAGTGGCTCCGAGGTCGGATTTTGATCCTAGGACAGGTGAAGTCCTTCATCAAGAGTCGGTATCAAAAGAAAAAGACACTCATAAAGCCGACTTTGTAAAAGAGGAAGCAAAAGACATTGACCCAAGACAAACAAAGGAAGTTGAAGTTGCCGAGCCAATGGATTTTGAGGTAACAGAGCCCAACCAATTTGAGGAAGTTGAAACTTATGAAGTAGTTGAGCCTTCTGATGAAGCAGAAGAAGTTGTTGCTGTTAACACAGATCTAGAAGGGGATCTCGTTCTGGAAGAAGAGGTAAAGTCAGACGAAAGCTATGAAACTCTCAATAAGTCAGAAGACCAAGAAAAGATTTAAAATGAAAAAAGATTAACCCATTAACTATGAGCAGTGTTTATCTCACCGCTTCATAGGTTAATGGGTTTTCTTAATGAAGAAAGTTCTGAGCTTTGACTAATAAGTCTTTATCATTCGAATAAGTAATTTTATCTAGAGCTTCTTGGTAAGGAAGCCATATGAATTGACTCACTTCTTCTAATTGACGAGTGACTTTATTTGAGTTTGTCTTTGCTATAAAATAGACGACTTCTTTCATAACATCTTTTTTAGGAGAAAAGAGAGTAGTCTCTCTGAATTGATTATTCAATTCAACTTCGAGACCTGTTTCCTCTTTAATTTCTCGAAGGGCTGTTTCTTCTTCCGTTTCACCTTTTTCAATATGTCCTTTAGGAAATGCCCAGTGGCCACCATTTTCATGTTGGATGAGGAGAAAAAGAAAGTCTTGATTATCTTTATAGTAGATAACTGCTCCACATGATTTTTCTTTTTTCATAGATTTCCTTTCTAGAATAAGCGTTCTTGAATATTGTGGGTAACATCGTGGCGTTCATTGGTATAAGCATCTAAAATTTTCTTTTGACTATCAGTGAGACTTTCTTGAGGCAAATTGTATAAATCAGCAATAAACTCTCTAGGAAAGAAAATACGATGGTCTCCTCTGACTTGACCTGTTAAGGAATGAACTAAACTTGAAACTTGAGAAAGTTCGACAACTTGATTGGTTTTAGTGACTAAGTCAATTTGTACTTTTTGACTTGAGTGATAAGGTCGATAATAATCGTAAGGAAGGTCAAAGCTGGAATCTTCATTAATATAATAGTTAGGGTCAAATCCGACTTTACTTAATTCATTGAAGATGGCAGTACGTAGCTCTTCTCTTTCATTGTCATTTGTAATGACTGATTTAAAAGGCTTACGATTAATAAAACGGTAGGCCAAATCAGCAAGAATGGGATCTTTTTCATCTGCCCATTGGATAAAATAAGCGTTCATTATATGATCATCTAACTTGAGATAATCATCAAGGGTCCAATTGTTTTTTAAAAAAGGTTCGAGTAAGTGGATAGGAGCCTCAATTTTTTGACAGTTGTCACGTTCAAGATAACAATCTTTAGCACGAGCTAAAAGTCCCTTGAGGACTTGTTCCATTCCTCTAGAAACTGGGTGGAAATAAACTTGCATATACATTTGATAGCGACTCATAATATAATCTTCTACCGCATGCATACCAGAAAAATCAAAAACGATTCTTTTATCAAACGGTCGGATGACACGCGAAATGCGAGTTAAGTCAAATTCACCATAGGATACCCCTGCATAAAAGGCATCTCTTCTTAAATAATCCATACGGTCGGCATCAATTTGACTGGAGATTAATTGAACAACTTGTTGATTAGGATAGGTTTTATTGATGACGGACGCTACCTTTTCAGGGAAGTCATCACCTAATCTTCTTAAAACTTGGTTAACTTCCGTTTGCTTAGAAGTGATAATTAATTGAGTTAAGGCCTCATGGTCAGTATTAAAAATAGCTTCAAAAGTATGTGAGAAAGGACCATGTCCAATATCATGTAAAAGGGCTGCGCAAATAGCAACCATTCGTTCATCATTATTCCATAACCCATCGCCATCCGTTTTAGAGCGATAATTACGGTCAAATTGGCTGATAATGCGACGGGTAATTTCGTAAACACCTAGCGAATGGTTAAAACGAGAGTGTTCTGCACCGTGAAAAGTATAAGAAGAAGTTCCTAATTGTTTGATGCGGCGCAAGCGTTGAAACTCTCTGGTGTCAATTAAATCAATGATGATACGGTCACGAATATGAATATAATCATGAACAGGATCACGGAAAACTTTTTCACGTTCAAGTTTTTGATTGGCAATAATATTTTGGAATTCAGACACCTATTTCACTCCTTTAGACTTTTCTATGTTAGTGGTTGAATTTTTTGACTACGTTGATAGGCTTTTTCAAATAGCGGTTGATAGATAGAAATTAATTCAGGGTCTTTATAATTTCCTTGATCAATCGCTGTTTTTTGAGAGAGGTAGTTTATAAAATGTTTTTGATAATCAGATAAGGAAAGATCTTGGCCAAGAATTTCAGATAGCGTTGACATAGAACGAGGTTCAATAGTAGGAAAGCGTTGATCGGATTGACTAAGTGAGTAAAATTGCTTCATTAGTTGGCCACGAGCAAATTGGTTACCATTGACACCAATATAAGCAGCAGTAGTAACAGCATCTTTATAGCGACGCTGTGCAATTCCACCTACCTTTTTTTGGTTAATGACCACATCATATTTACCTGGACAGTAAGAATCAGCAATTTCATAAGCCTCTACTGTTAAACCGTAATGATTTAAAGTCGCTTGAATTACTGCAATGGAAAAGCTAAAAGCTTGATCAATTGATAAGTTGATTGAACGATTGTCTGTTACAATTGCAAAATTTAGGATGCCTGCATCTTCAACCACTCCCAATCCACCATGTGGTCTTACAGATACTTGATAGCCTGCTTCTTTTAAATAGCTAACACCCTTGGGTAAGTTTTTTAAAAGTTTATCTTTAGCTCCTAAGAAGACACTCGGTTTAAAAATAGGATAAAAATGAAAAACACCATAAGCTTTATCTTTTTTTTGAAGGTCATTTTTTTGTAGGAGATATCTAAGAAAACTATCTTGATAAGCTAAGGCTACATCTCTTTGATCTTTCAGTGGGTTTTCTTGTTCTTGAAAAACTAACCATTTATGTTGTGATAGAATAGATAATAGATTTGAATCAGTCATTGACGAATACTCCTCAAATTGTTAAATTTTAAAGGCTATTAACACTTTGATTATAGCAAATTTTGTTTTATAATAACATGAAAGCTTTAAAGTAAAACTACTTATTAATCAATTAAGCACCAGTAGCTCAGCTGGATAGAGCACTCGCCTCCTAAGCGAAAGATGATGGTTCGAGTCCGTCCTGGTGTATCAGTGACGACATAAGGATGAGAGGAGAAAGATGGAAAAACAAGCAGTCGATGTTTATGTCGAGCAAAAAATAAATTATGCACAAACGAAACATTCAGACCGATGGGAGCACTCCTGTCAAGGTCATACTTATATTCTTTCTACCTATCAAAAACTAATTTATCATGATCAATTAGAAAGAAAAATTGAAGTAAAATGGCAACTGGATGATTCAAAACAAAAGATTAACAAAGTGAAGGTAGATCAAGGAAAGCAGACTTTAGTTTTTAATATAAATCATGCAACCACCACTCTATATGAAAGTGATCAAGGTATCTTATTATTAGAAATCAAAACGGATAGAATTGACTATAGTAAGACAGCTGACGGTCAAATGATACAAATTCACTATCAAATGCATACGAACGATCAATCACTAGGTGATTATTTCTATCAATTGAAATTTACATCATAAATTAGCAATTCCTAGTGAGAATTTTAAGGAGGATAAAAATGGAATTAAAGAAATTTGAAGGCCAAATAAAGGAAGAATTATCGTTAATTGAAGTGGCATATGCTATTTTAGAAGAAAATGGTGAGGCTATTGATTTTACTCAACTGCTTTTAGATATACAAAGTTATCTAAAAGTTTCAGATGAGTTTATTGAAGCCAAAATGATTCGCTTTTATACAGATTTAAATATTGATGGGCGTTTTATCTCAGTAGGTGACAACCGTTGGGGATTAAGATCATGGTACGCAGTGGATGAAATTGATGAGGAAATCATTACCTCTTCTGAAGAAGAAGCTTCAAAACGCCGTAAGAAGAAGTCAGGAAAAGTGAATGCTTTCGCTGACAATGAAGAAGATATGATTGATTACAATGATGATGACCCTGAAGATAGCGATGATGGGTATGTTTATGATGAAGACGAAGATGAAGAAGACGAAGAGGACGAAGAAGATGAACCAATCGAAATCCTAGTTGCTGACGTTGAGGAAGATGAGCCAGATGAAGATGAAGAGCTGAATGAGTATGCAACGGATTTATCTGAATTAGGTGACGAAGAAATCGACCTCGATGAAGATGAAGATTTTGACGAAGAGGACGATGATTTAGAAGAATTAGAAGAAGACTAAAAATAAAAAAGTTAGAGAGACCGGTTCATTTGAATGGGTCTCCTTTTTATTCCAGATAAGATAATTGTAGTTAGCTAAGTTAAAAAATCTATTTTAATGCTATCACGATTTGATGACAATTTGCTGCTTCGTTCGAAATTTAAGCTTCAATATGATAAAATACGCCTATATTATAAGAAATTAGGATGTGGATTCATTGTCACATAATAGTATTCACAATAATCAGACTCAATTTGCTTTGCTGAAACAGTTACTTTATCATCAGCATTATCAAACAATGCTCAAATTTTTAGAAGACAATCCTTCTTGGGAAAGTCAAGAATTATCTAAACTTTTGCAATTAGGTCATGCTTATATTCATACAGATTTGAAAACGATCGAAGAATTATCTGGGCAAGTTGAAATGGACTATCTTACAAAGCCTAGTCTTTTAGAGCGTCGTGTCTATTCTTCTATTCCAGGCTTAGCCCTTGAATTGGAAATTAAAGAAGATGATGATTATTTCAGAGCAATTACACCTTTATTGGTAGATGTATTAAGGCTAACTTTAGAAAACACGGTATTCCCCGATCTTGAACGTTATTTGGTTGAGGTAATGAAAGAAACTGATGAAGGGATCCCTATTTATCGCGGTTTACAGTGGAACCAGTCTTTAATCGAAGCTGATAAAAATGGCAAAATTAATAGAACTTGGGAACGCTACTATGGGAAACATTTTAATTATTCGCACTATGTTTCTTCTAGTCACTTATTAAAGTTAGTAGAAGACTATGTAAAAGACCCGAAAATTTTAAAGTTAGCTGTTCAAATACGACATATTGAAAAATATGCGAGAAATATTGTGGCCCATGAATTAATCTATGTAGATGATGCTTGGTTAAAACATCGTCTAAAAATTGAAGCTAAGGAAGTTCATCAGCAAATTATTAATATGATAAATGCTGCAGGGTTAAGAGATCCTCAGCAGTGGCAAGGCTTAGCTAGTATTCAAGCCGCTATTGAAAAAGAATTAGAAAAAAATTATACGAAAATGTCGAAATAACGACTAATCTTGATAAAAAGGAGTCATTATCTATGAAAAAATTGATCATCCGTGGAGGCAAAGCACTAAATGGTGAAATTAATATTAATGGAGCAAAAAATTCTACCGTTGCCTTAATTCCAGCAGCCATTTTAGCCGATTCGGAGGTTATCTTAGAAGGAGTGCCAGATATTCAAGATGTCCACTCTCTACTTGAAATTTTGGATGAGTTCCACGTCAAGACTTCTTTTGAAAATAATATATTAAAAATTGACCCTTCTCATATGCAGTCAATCCCTATGCCAACAGGTAAAATTCAGAGTTTGCGAGCTTCTTATTACTTTATGGGAGCAACCTTATCAAAATTTGGGGAGGGCGTAATAGGGTTACCCGGAGGTTGTTTTTTAGGACCTCGTCCAATTGATCAGCACGTAAAAGCCTTCCGAGCTTTGGGTGCGGTGGTTGAGGATGAATACGGGGTAATTACCCTCTCAACTCCCGAAGGGCTTAATGGAAACCGAATCTATATGGACGTGGTTTCAGTTGGAGCAACTATCAACACTATTTTAGCCTCAGTTAGAGCTGAGGGGAAGACGATTATTGAGAATGCCGCACGTGAACCAGAAATTATTGATTTAGTGACTCTATTAAATAAAATGGGGGCAAAAATTCGTGGAGCTGGAACTTCAGTTATACGAATCGAAGGTGTCGACCGTCTAAAAGGAACCACTCATACAATTATTCCCGATCGAATTGAGGCAGGAACCTATATTTCAGTTGCAGTAGCAATGGGAAATGAAATTAAAATTAATAATGTAATTTTTGAGCATATTGAAAGTTTTATCGCCAAACTAAATGAGATGGGTGCTAAGATGGAAATTGGAGAAGATAGTATTCTCGTTCATCGCTCAGATGATTTAAAAATGGTTTCATTAAAAACCCAACCTTATCCAGGATTTGCAACGGATCTACAGCAGCCATTAACTTCTGTATTAATTAAAGCAAATGGAAAGGGAACGATTACGGATACCATATACCCTCAAAGAGTTAAGCATATTCCTGAATTAAATCGTATGGGAGCTAATATTAAGGTGGATGGCGATATTATTCGTGTGGAGGGCCCGGCTAAATTGACTGGTGCTCCAGTTCGTGCCAGTGACTTAAGAGCAGGAGCCTGTTTAGTTATTGCTGGTTTAATGGCAGAGGGTCAAACAGAGATTACAGGTGTTGATAATATCTTAAGAGGTTATTCAAATATTGTTGAAAAACTGCAAGAAGTCGGAGCTGATATCCAAATGGTTGAGGATGAATAGAAAGGAAGTACCCAGTGAGTGATGCATTTTCCTTAGAGAATTTATTAAATAAAGAAGTAAAAGACTTATATGCTTATGCTAGGGAATTAAAAATCCCTGATTTTAGTCAACTGTCTAAAAAAGAATTAGCTTTAGCTGTGATGCGAACACAAAAGGAAAAGCAAGGTTTTTTCCAAGTGGAAGGTATCTTAGATATTCCTAATGATGAAGGCCTAGCCTTTATTCGTCCGATTAATTTCTCTCCTAGTAGGGAAGATGTTTATATTTCAGATTCACAAATCCGCCGGTTTTCCTTGAGAAATGGTGATCGAGTAGGAGGACCTGCTCGACCGCCTAAGGACTCAGAACGTTATTATGGTTTGATGCAGATATCGAGCGTCAATGGGAGAGATCCTGAAGAAACGCTTAATCGAGATGCTTTTGCCAGTCTAACACCCATTTATCCAGACCGGCAGATAAAATTGGAATATAAACAAAATGTTTTATCAAACCGCCTGATTGATGTGATTGCACCAATTGGGTTCGGTCAAAGGGGATTGATTGTCGCACCACCTAAGGCTGGTAAAACAACTATTATAAAAGAGATAGCGCGAGGGATTGCCAGTAATTATCCTGATAGTAAACTCTTTATTCTCTTAATTGATGAGCGTCCTGAGGAGGTAACTGATATTGAGCGTTCAGTCAAGGCAGAGGTTGTCTCATCAACTTTTGATGAAAGACCGCAAAACCATGTGCGTTTGGCAGATTTACTACTTTCTCATGCACGTCGCTTGGTGGAAGATGGACAAGATGTTGTTGTCCTTTTGGATTCAATCACACGGTTAGCACGAGCTTATAATTTGGTGGTGCGACCGAGTGGAAGAACATTGAGCGGAGGGTTCGATCCTGCAGCTTTTTATTTTCCTAAGCGGTTCTTTGGTTCAGCTAGAAACATTGAAAATGGCGGGTCTTTAACGATTTTAGCTACTGCTCTAGTAGATACTGGATCAAGAATGGATGACATTATTTATGAAGAGTTTAAAGGCACGGGCAATATGGAACTTCATTTGTCCAGAGAATTAGGCCAAAGACGTATCTTCCCAGCTATTGATATTAAAAAATCTTCTACCCGTAAAGAAGAATTATTAATTGAGGAAAACTATTTAAGTCAAATCTGGGACTTGCGCAATTTAATGACTTCTAACGGTTTAGAATATACCGAACAATTAATACAATTAATGCGTCAGACAGATAATAATCAAGACTTTTTTGCACAGTTATCCAAACTTTCAAGTAAATAAATAAGAAATACCCTTACTAAGTGAGGGGTTCTTTTTTGAGAAAAATATATATTTCTTATAGATTTGGTTGAATATATTAAGAAGGAGAATACTTATGAAATGTTTGAATTGTGGTTATGAAAATCTGCCAGATGCTAAATATTGCTCAGAGTGTGGCTTGCCGTTAAACAATGATCATTTATATAAAGAAAATGATAGTGCATCCTTTGATGGAAGAGTAAATCTATTAGAAAATGAAAAGAGTCCAAAAGATTCTGTTCTGTCCCAAAGTAGAATGGATTTATATCATGGACAAGATGAAAGAAACTTGTCAACAGACCAGGTGGATAATAAATCTGAGACTACACAATTAGATCATAAAGACCACAGGGTACTAACTAAGCGAGAAGGCTTTGATTGGAAAAAGCTTGTTGGTTTTAGCCTGATTTTTTTAGGAGTAATTAGTTTTGTCATGATTTATCGCTTAAATTTTTCTAAAGCAGCAGTTGAAGAGCAATTCACTAAGGCTATTAAAAAGAAAGATTATTTAAAGGCAGCAGCGGTAGTAAAAACACCTATTACTGAAGCGCCCTGGACAGATTTAGATGTCAAACGAACAATTGAACATTATCAAGAAGCTCATATTGATTTCCCACAATTATTGCTAAATGGTAATTTATCAACAGGTATTGAATGGCAAGGAAGTAAGTTGGCGAAAACAGAAAAAACGGGAAGCTTTCTGTTGATATTTCCTAAATATGCGATTAATCTTTATCCCTTACCAGTCCAACTCTCTCTTTCTAATGAATATCGTGACCTAAAAATATTGAGTGAAGACCAAACTACTCAGTCTATTAACTCAAAAGGAGGCATTTTAATTGAGCCTCGAATACAAAATGTGATGATTCAATATACTTATCAAGGAAAAACCGAAGAGGTTTGGTTTGATTTAGATTATAGTCAATTAGAAACACTCCGACATAAGCTGTCCTTAGTACCAGTGACTAACACTTTAATGGTGGATAAAGCTCTATTAGGAGTAAGACCTGATCTACCTTTTCAAGTAATTTCATTTAATATTGATGGTCAGGAGTATTCACAGAATCAGATTCAATTGTCAGGCTTTGTTGGTCAAATTTTTGAAGTGAGCTTAAAGGCTAATTATAATGGCCACGAATTACAGACAGAAACCATTCCAGTCAAACTAGTCAATAAAACAAAAACCACTTTAGACTATTCCCAAGATCAAAACCTCAAAGCGCAGATCCAACAAGCGGAGTTAAAATAAAAAAGAAGGCTCGTTTTGAAGCCTTCTTTTTCAATAAATAAACTATCCATATTAGCAAAAGATTATAATAATAAAACGAACTTGTTATAGAGTTAGCTCTATGGTACTATTAGAATCTAACATAAAAAAGGAGGTTACTTATGGAATGGATTAAATTAATTGGAATTATTATTATCGTTCTTGGTTTTTATTTTAAGCTAGATACCTTAGCAACTGTTATACTGGCAGGATTAGCTACAGCTTTAGTTTCAGGGATTTCCCTGGCTGAATTTTTCACAATTTTGGGAGAAACTTATACTAAACAGCGAGTTGTATCTTTATTCTTTTTATCTTTACCAATGATTGGATTATCAGAAGCTTATGGTTTGAAACAGCAAGCTGTTAAACTGATTGGAAAATTAAAGGGGTTAACCACTGGTTGGCTATATTCTCTTTATATGTTGATTCGTATAATTGCAGGATTTTTATCAATTCGTTTGGGAGGACACCCACAATTTGTGCGTCCATTAATCTACCCAATGGGTGAAGCAGCAACTAAGTTAAAAGTAGGCGACGATCTTAATGAAGAAGAAACCGAATTGATTAAAGGGCGTGCGGCGGCTAATGAGAACTTCGGAAACTTCTTTGGACAAAATACTTTCATAGGTTCAGCTGGAGTCCTCTTGATTGCTGGGACTTTAAAAGAGTTAGGTTATGAAGGAACGACGGCTAATGTAGCCGTTGCTTCAATGCCAATTGCTATCATTGCTTTAATTGTAGTGGTCGTTTACAACTTATTATTGGATGTCAAAATTAGACGTCATCATAAAGGGGAGGTTAAATAATGCTACTCTTAAGTAATTATGCTGGGTTTCTAGCGATAACTTTCCTTGAAAGCTTCAATGCCGCACTTGAACCTTATGTGCCAATGCTTTTGGAAATCACTTTTATTCTTATTGGTTTGCAACTTCTCCACACGGCATGGCGAGCTTTTACAGACGAAACGAATCCTAATCGAGTTGGAACAGCCATGTTTTGGGGTTTATCTGGTCTCACTTTTTTAGGTGGACAATTTATCCCCCCTATGATTATCGGAATTATCATCTGTGTCATGGGTGCTTTATCACTCTTTAAACAAGTTAAAGTGGGAACTTTACCAATAGTTGATGAAGATAAAGCAGAAGCTCGTTCTGAAAGAGTCGGTAATAAAATCTTTATCCCTGTATTAACACTTGGGATAGTGGCTTTAATTATTGGATTTACGATTCAAAGCTTTAATGTAGTCGGGATCGCAATGGGTGCAGTTTTAGCCACCGTTATAGTGTTCATCGTTTCAAAAGCTAAACCCTATGAGTTTCTTGATGAAAATAGTCGAATGGTACAACAAGTTTCTACTACAGGTATTTTACCTCAGCTACTAGCCGCTTTAGGAGCAGTCTTTACAGCGGCAGGTGTTGGTGATGTCATTGCCAGTTTGATTGGTGGCGTCGTTCCTGCTGATAGCCGTTTCTTTGGAGTGGTTGCTTACGTAATGGGAATGGTAATCTTCACTGCCATTATGGGCAATGCTTTCGCAGCCTTCACCGTTATTACTGCAGGAATAGGAATACCTTTTGTATTTGCCTTAGGGGCAGATCCTTTTGTGGCAGGAGCCTTAGCCATGACTGCTGGTTATTGTGGAACTTTGATAACGCCGATGGCTGGAAATTTTAATGCTTTGCCAGCAGCTCTATTACAAATGAAGAATGAGTATGGCGTCATTAAACAGCAGATTCCAGTTGCAGTGGTAATGATTGTAGTCCATATTGTATTAATGTATTTCTTTGCTTTTTAATTGTAAAATAGAAGTGAATAGGGAGGAATTTGATGAAAATTTTAGTAACAGGCTTTGATCCCTTTGGTGGCGAAGACGTAAATCCAGCCATTGAAGCAGTAAGAATGTTGCCTGATGAGATTGCAGGAGCAGAAATCATAAAATTAGAAATACCGACTGTTTTTCATAAATCAGCGGAAGTTGTTCGTGAAAAAGCCTTGGAAGTAAAACCGGATGTTATTTTAAACATCGGTCAAGCAGGGGGGCGTGCGGAGTTAACACCTGAGCGTGTGGCCATTAACCAAGATGATGCGCGTATCCCAGATAATGAAGGCAATCAACCGATTGACGTTTCTATTCAAAAAGACGGAGAACCTGCGTATTTTGCTAGCTTACCTGTTAAAGCAATGGTAGAAGCTATTCGTAAAGCCGGTCTACCCGCAAGCGTTTCGAATACTGCTGGGACTTTCGTTTGTAATCATATTATGTATCAGTCACTTTATTTTGCGGCAAAAGAGATGCCGAATACTAAAGCAGGCTTTATGCATATTCCTTTTATGACCCAACAAGTGGTTGATAAGCCAAACGTTCCTTCAATGTCATTGAAGGATATTGCTAAGGGAATTGAAAAAGCAATTGAAGCGATTGTTGAGTATAATGAAAAAGAAGATATCAAAGCTGTTGGTGGCGCTACTCATTAATCTTAGAATTAAAAAAAGAAATTAAAACAGCACTCTCTTTGATGGGGATTAATCCATCAAAGAGAGCGTTATTTATTTAGGAAATACTTTCAATAAAAGCTTGTGTTCGTTGATGTCGTGGATTATTAAAAACATCGTAGCTGCTTCCTTCTTCTAAAAGGATACCTTTGTCTAAAAATACGACTCGGTCTGATACTTGTTGGGCAAATTTCATTTCGTGAGTTACAAGGATTAAGGACATATGCTGGTGGGCAATTTTTTGAATAAGGTCTAAAACGCCTCCAACCAGTTCAGGGTCCAAAGCAGAAGTGGGTTCATCTAATAGGATAACTTTGGGCTCAATCGCTAAAGCCCTAGCAATTCCAACTCTTTGCTGTTGTCCGCCTGATAGCTGGTGAGGGTAGTCATCTAGATGGTCCCCCATACCAACTTGATGTAGGAAGGGGATGGCCCTTTCCTTTGCTTGAGATTTAGAAAGTTTTTTCACCATTAAAAGATGTTCCATCACATTCTCCAGCGCAGTCTTTTTAGAAAACAATGCATAATTTTGAAATACCATAGCTGTTTGTCTACGGAGGTTAAGAACATCAGTTTGAGAGACCGTTTCAACATTCAGTGTTAACTGATCCAAACGAATAGTTCCCTCGTCAGCAGGTTCAATAAAGTTAATTGTTCGTAGTAGAGTCGATTTACCCGATCCAGAGGGTCCGATAATAGTCAGGACTTGTCCAGCCTCAACTTTTAAATGGATATCTTGAATAGCTTTTTTATTTTGAAATGACTTTGACCAATGATTTAGTTCTAACATTTTAAGTTCCTTTCTAAAAATCAGCCCACTTGGTAATAGCTTTCCAGTTTTTTAATCATCCATTCTAATAGAATGCATAAGAGCCAGTATATCAATGAAATAGCAATATAAGCTTCAAAAAAGCGTAAATTAGAGCCAGCAGTTATTTTGGCTTGTCCCATCATATCAACGACCGTAATGGTAAAGGCTAGGGATGTCCCTTTTAATAAGCGAATAAGACTGTTTCCTAGGTTAGGTATGGCATTAATCATAGCTGAAGGTAAGATAATTCTCCACATGGTTTGACTAGCATTTAAGCCAATAGAATAGGCAGCTTCAATCTCCTTATGATCGACAGAAAGAATGGCTGAGCGAATCGTTTCAGAGTTATAGGCAGATTCATTTAGTCCCATGGCTAAGAAAGCGTAAAGAATGGCAGGGACTTGATTCACATCCCAATCAGTACCAATTGATCGATTAAGCCATTGTAGAAAGATGGGTAAGCCGTAATAAGCAAGAAATAGCTGAACAAGCAAGGGGGTTCCACGCATAAAAGAAACAAAAAGATTGACGAACCCTCTTAGACCTTTGATCTTTTTGAGTTTGATGATAGCTAAAATAAATCCAAGTATTAAGCCGATTATCCCAGCAATAAGAGTAATTAATAAGGTAATCGGAAGTTTTTCAAGAATCCGTGGGAAAGCGATTTTAATGGCATTTAATGAAATAAGTTGACTGTTCGTTTGTTCTTTAAGTCTTTGGGATTCAAAGCTCTGATTGCGCTGAATAATTGCTTCATTTAGCAGAGTATCATCTTGACCTAAATATTTCAGTGAAATTTCACTCAGACTACCATCTTGTCGCATAGCTTGTAGGGTTCGATCAACCACTTGCCGCAATTCAACTTCATCTTTGCGGAAAATAAAATAAGAGCCAGGAATTCTAATTTCTTCTTCGTTAGCTATCGGATGCATTTTTAATTGGATGCCGTAAGTATCCTCAACATCCTTTAGATAGGTTGTGGCGTAAATAGTCGCGTCGATTCGACCGTTATAAACATCACGTATTAAAGAGGCTGGGTCAGACTCTGCATATTGGATAACAACTGCCTTATCAGGGTGAGTCTCATTCCAAGCTTCTAGGTAGATAGATTGCGGGGAAGAAGGAACGACACCAAAAGATTTGCCTGCCATTTGTTCAATGGTGAGGCCTTCCCTACTATCATTAGCTGTAATTAATACATTGTGAGTGATGACATATGGGTAGAGGGAAAATAAAAATTTTTCACGTCGTTCGGGATTTTCACCCAAATTATTGGCGACTAGATCGAACTGACCAGAATCCAGTCCTGCGAAGAGGGAAGAAAACTCAGTAATTTCAAATTTGAACTCAATATCTTCATTACGTCGATCAATTTCTTGCAGGATTTCAATTTCAATTCCTACTAATTGACCCTTATCATCAAAATAGTTGAGTGGTTTGGTTTGACCGGAAGTTCCAATCGTATACTCTTGTTTAGCTAATATGGAAGGATGAGTTAAAATTAAACTTATGGAAATAAGCAGTAAAGTAAAGATCAATTTATAAAGTTTTTTCATGGAATTCTCCTAAGCACAATAGAATATGATTATTTTATCAAAAAAATGAATAGATAGATAGATTATGTGAATAAGAAAACAAGCAAAAAACAATCCCACCTATACGCTGATTGGGTAGGATTGTTTTTGTAGCAATTAAGAAACACCTGTTTTGACTATATGAAATCTTATAAAAGCCCTAATAGAGGTTGAATCATTGAAACTTGTACGGGTGCGCCAGGTCCTAATGGAAGGTTGAGACTGTACCATACAATTAATAAGATTGACCAGAAGATTAAGAAAGCAATAGAGTATGGTAGCATAGTTGAAATAAGGGTCCCAATTCCACTCTTCTTATCATATCGTTGCATAAACACAAGAATCATTGCAAAATAGTTCATCAATGGTGAAATAATATTAGTGGATGAATCAGCCACACGATAAGCCATTTGGGTCATCTCTGGGGACAAGTTAATGGCAATAAACATTGGAACAAAGATAGGAGCTAAGATTGCCCACTTGGCAGAAGCTGAACCAATAAACAAGTTGATAAAAGCTGCAAAGAAAATAAAAGCAAGGATTAAAGGAATTCCTGAAATCTTTTGACTTTTTAAGAAATCTGCACCTGTTGAAGCTAAAATAATTCCCAAATTAGACTCGGTAAAGTAAGCAATCAGTTGGGAAGCAAAGAAAGCCATTACGATGAAACCTGCCATTGATCGCATAGCCTCAATCATTGATTCCACGAAGTCATTAGAATTTTGAATTTTGCCAGTTGTACGACCATATACATAGCCTGGTATACCAAATAATAAGAAAACCATAAATATTAAGCCGGTATTCATAAAGGGTTGTAAAGTCTTTAGACCGGTCTCAGGATCGATTGATTGGAAGGGACCAAACCAAGGGTTCATTAGTAGAAAAGCCGCGACTAATGAAACTAACAATGCGATCCCGGCATTCTTTAGACCTTTTTCTTCCTTAAGGGATAGCTCGCTAGTTTCATGTTTATCAAAGTCGCCATGGTATGAACCAAGATGTGGTTCAACAATTTTTTCGGTTATTAAAGTACCAATAATGGTTAAGAAAACAGTAGAGACGATTAAGAAATACCAGTTACCACTAATGGAAACTTCATAATCAATGCCACTGGCATTTAAAGCGACGTTAGTGATCCCTCCTAATAAGGCATCAGTTGGTCCAAACATAAGGTTGGCTGAAAATCCGCCCGATACCCCAGCAAAGGCAGCAGCTAGACCAGCAATTGGGTGACGCTTAGCACCAGCAAACATAATAGCGCCAAGTGGCACAACCACTACGTAACCAGCATCAGAGGCAATATTTGAGATAATACCGGCAAAAACAACCACCATGGTTAAGAGTGAATTAGGTACCTTCATAATTAACTTAGTCAAGGCAGAGCCGATTAAGCCTGACCATTCTGCAATTCCAACACCCAACATGGTGACGAGAACAGTTCCTAAAGGAGCAAAGCTAGTAAAGTTTGAAACCGCCGATTCAAATATATAGCGTAAGCCATCACTGTTTAAGAGTGAGACGGCTGCTATAGTACTGGTTTCATCTGCTTTCGCATCAAAGAACTCTACTGAAACGCCTGAGCGGTAAACCAAGTCAGAGATTAAAATAGTGATAGCCGACAAGATGATAAAAATTACTACTGGGTGCGGCATCTTATTACCGACTTTTTCCACCCAATCTAGTGAACGCTGTACAAAACTTTTTTTATTCTTTCCATTTGATTCCATACTACTATTAATTATTCCTCCTATAACAATATTTTAAATCATTATAATAATAAATCTTATTAAATTATTTAAAGAGATGCAAGGCCTTTTCAAAACAATAGAAAGTCATCAATGAGTCTCTAAAAACAAATGCAAATAAAAACCGACCGGAGCGCTTTTAAGCACCTGGGTCGGCTTTTTGAGCTGTTTAAAATTAGTCTTCTTTTTTTGCGTTTTTGTCCACAAATCCGAACTTTTTGTTGAACTTGTCGACGCGTCCATCGGCTTGTGTAAATTTCTGACGTCCAGTATAGAATGGATGTGAATCAGATGAAATTTCAATCCGGATTAAAGGGTAAGTGTTTCCATCTTCCCATTCAACTGTCTCTGAAGAAGACTTAGTTGATCCTGATAAAAATTTATAACCTGTCGAAGTATCCATAAACACAACTGGATGATATTCTGGATGAATGCCTGCTTTCATGTGTATACTTCCTTTCTGCCGTAAATTATTTGCTAATCTACAGTTATTCTTTGCACAGGGTGCAACATAAGAATAATAACAAAATTTTATAGTGCTGACAATCTTTTTTTGGAATATAATGAACTATCCCATCTCTTTTATTTCGAAAACGAGATAAAAAGTGCTATAATTTATGAAAATACTTTAGAGGGGGGGAAGAAGTTGAAACGAGAAGAAGAACAGATTAGACAATCGCTTGCTAATTATCGGCCGAATCAATTTAAAGATAAGACACATTACGCTGTTTTAATTCCTCTTATTCAAAGAGAAAATGAATGGCACCTCCTTTATGAAGTAAGAAGCTCTTTAATTTCTCAGCCGGGCGATACTTCTTTTCCGGGAGGAAAGGTGGAAGCGGGTGAAACTTTTGAAGCAGCGGCAGTTAGGGAAACGATGGAAGAATTAAATATCAGTCGTAAACACATAGAAGTTATTGGAGAGTTAGATGGATTGATTCATGATGCAACAATGATTCATTCTTATGTAGCTTTGATTAAAGATATTACTTTTGATAATATAAGTCCGAATGCCAAAGAAGTCGCTTATTTGTTTACCCTTCCCTTAGACTATGTCTTAAATAATAATCCAACTTATTACGATGCATCTGTATTGACGGAAGTAGGGGAAGATTTCCCCTTCCACTTAATGGCTCATGGTGCATCTTATCAATTTAGAGTGGTAAAACGTAAAATTCCGTTTTATAATTTACCTAGTGGAGAGTATCTATGGGGATTTACTGCCAGTATGACACAATGTTTTGCAGAGGTCATTCGTAATCATTATGATATCAATGTTCAGGAGGAAAAAATTAATGAATAATTTTTTTCAGCCATTCGAAAAAATGGGTCTACAAGTATTTTTAGCAGGAGCAGAATATAATTTTAGAGTCGCTAAAATAGGTGAAGCAGCGGTAAGCCAACAAATTACAAAAGCGCTTGAAAAAGGAGGTTTTGACTTCCAAAGTTTCTATACTGGAGAACAAGTTCATGGTCCCAAGGTTGCATTTCCTCAAGAAGAAATTAGCAATCCGTTTGCAATTGGGCATATAGTGCCTCAATCGGATGGTTTGTTAACTAATCAACCTCAGCAAGTTTTAATGATAAAGTTTGCGGACTGTACTCCTGTCATTATTTTTGATGCCAACCAAAAAGTTTTTGCAATTGTTCATTCAGGCTGGAGAAGTACGGTGCAAAAAATCAGTCAATTGGCTGTTAAAAAGATGCAAGAGAAATTTGCTTGTAAATTAGAAGATCTTTGGGTCTATATTGGTCCTTCCATTGACCAAGATCATTATGAAGTGGGCGAGGAAGTCTATCAAGCTTTTGCCGAGTGGGATAATCATGCTTTTTATATAAAACCAGGTCAAAAAGAGGGCAAGTATCAATTGAGTATGACTGATGCTAACATGAAGTTAATTCAAGATTTGGGGATCCCTCAAGAAAGAATAATGGTAGATAGGCGTTCTACTTATCTATCTTCCGAGCTTCACTCTGCGCGCAAAGAAGGCAGTGACTATCAATTGAATGGTCTTTTTGCCATGATTAAGTAAAAAAAGAACCGAGCTTTTGCTTGGTTCTTTATATTTTTTCTAGCTTTTAGTTAAGGATTGTTTAGAATAAAGGATATTAAAAGGAATTGGAGATTTTATATGGCAGAGGATAAGTTTAGTAAAGAGGACTTCATGGCTCATTATAAAGGGCGAGGCTATTCTTACGAATCCATTCAAACAGAGATAGATAGTGAAAATAACAGTCGGGTTGTCATCAAAGAGCTGGAGGCGCAAGTAACAAAACAAGTTCCGAAATTTTCATCTAAATTAAGCCATCGCTTAGTTGAGATGCCGGACGAAATCTATTAAGCTTCTGGAATTCGGATTTTTGGTCATCGAATGAAGAGTTTATTATTTTCGCCAGATGTGGCCCTTATTCGAAACTCAAATGCCCATGCTGTTATGTCAGTTTATCCTTTCACACCACAAATGGCTATTAATCAGTCATTGATTAATGTCTCATCCGTACCAGTTTTTACCGGAGTAGGAGGAGGAACGACCAGTGGCGAGCGCAGTATTCAACTAGCCTTTCAATCTGAGCAAGCGAGAGTCTTTGGAGTAGTCGTTAATTCACCAATGGAAAATGAGCTAATCCGTCAGATTGCCCAGGTGGTTGATGTTCCTGTAGTGGCAACTGTTTCAAGTGAGCATGATGATGATATTGGGAAATTAAATGCAGGGGCTAATATGTTAAATGTTTCTGGAGGTGCTAATACCATTACCTATAGCCCACCTGCTTCTGCAGATATCTTCGCTGAATTGATGGCTAAATATCGTAAAAAAAAATAAAATAAGACGGGATATAAAAACTAAGCAGAAAGATGGTATAATAAATTTAAAATAAGTATAAGGGAGTTCAATATGTTTTCTAAAAAAGATCAAATTGCTGTAAATACGATTCGTGCTTTAAGTGTTGACCAAATAGAAGCGGCCAACTCAGGACATCCAGGATTACCACTTGGAGCAGCGCCAATGGCCTATGCTTTGTGGTCGAGTCATTTGAATATTAATCCTAAAGATAGTCAATGGATTAATAGAGACCGTTTTGTGCTATCTGCTGGACATGGTTCAGCCATGCTATATAGTCTATTACATTTATCTGGCTTCAAAGTTACAATGGAAGATTTAAAACAATTCCGTCAATTAGGTTCTATAACACCAGGGCATCCTGAATATCGTCATACTGATGGAGTTGAAGCGACTACGGGACCGCTTGGTCAAGGAATTGCGCAAGCAGTTGGTATGGCTATGGCAGAACAACATACGGCTGCTTTATATAATACGGACCAACATCAAGTTATTAATCATTACACCTATGTATTAGTGGGTGATGGCGACTTAATGGAAGGTATTTCTTATGAAGCTTGCTCTTATGCTGGCCGTCAAAAATTAGGCAAATTAGTGGTTCTCTATGATTCAAACGATATTTCTTTAGATGGTGACTTAGACTTATCATTTGTGGAAGATATTAAAAAACGTTTTGAGAGTCAAAATTGGCATTATCAAAGAGTAGAAGATGGTAATGACCTAGAGGCTATTTCTCAAGCAATCGAAGTTGCTAAAGAAGTAAGCGACCAACCTTCAATTATTGAAGTAAAAACAGTGATTGGTTTTGGGTCACCGAATGAGGGAACTTCTAAAGTTCACGGAGCGCCATTGGGAGCAGACGCTTGGTCACAAACTAAAGCTAAATATGGATATGATTATCCAGCCTTTACTGTGCCCGAAGAGACTAAATCTGTTTTTAATGAAAAAATAGTGGAACGTGGAAAAAAAGCTCAAGATGAATGGCAAAATTTATTTGAACAATATCAAGAAGCTAATCCTGAATTAGCAAAAGAATTAAAAGCAGCTTTTGCAAATGAATTACCTGAAGATTATGCAGCTGACCTTAAATTTCTCGATGTGAATGCTAAAGCTGAAGCGACAAGAAGCTCTTCTGGAACAGCCATTCAAGGCCTAAAAGCTAGAGTTTCATATTTATGGGGAGGCTCTGCTGACCTTTCTGGTTCAAACAAGACCATGATTAAAGAGACAGAAGACTTTATGCCAGGAAGTCGACAAGGACAAAACATTTGGTTTGGTGTTAGAGAATTTGCCATGGCTGCCATGATGAATGGAGCTGCTTTGCATGGTGGAAATAAAATTTATGGTGGGACATTCTTTGTATTCTCAGATTACTTAAAAGCGGCCATTCGTTTGTCAGCTTTATCTCAATTACCCGTTACTTATGTTTTAACACATGATTCAGTTGCTGTAGGTGAAGATGGTCCAACACATGAACCGATTGAACATTTAGCAGCTTTTCGTGCCATGCCAAATCTTAATGTCATCCGACCGGCAGATGCAAACGAGACAATGGTGGCTTGGAAGATTGCCGTGGAATCTCAAACAACACCTACTTTATTAGTTCTTAGCCGTCAAAACTTACCGGTTATCAACAACTCTAATGAATTAGCAGAAGAAGGTGTTCGTAAAGGTGCTTATATCATCTCACCTGCCAAGGAAGACGCACAAGGTGTTTTAATTGCTACAGGATCTGAAGTTTCAGTAGCCATTGAAACTCAAGCACTATTGGCTGAAAAAGAAGTTTATGTAAATGTTATTTCGATGCCTGCTCAAAATATTTTTGATCAACAAAGTGACGAGTATAAAGAAATGATACTACCTAAACAGCTTGACAAACGAGCTTCTATAGAGATGGGATCTAGCTTTGGATGGCATAAATATATTGGTATGGATGGCTTAACCATTAGTATTGATGAATTTGGTACCTCAGCTCCAGGCCACCAAGCCATTGAACACTTTGGTTTTTCAGCAGAAAAAATCGCTCAAGCTTATCTTAAACACTTTGAATTATAAAATTAAAAGGGGGAGAAGGTATGGGGAAAAGAACAAATGAGACAAAGCCTCTAATTGTTCGTTTATTAATTATCGCTGCCTTAACTATTCTCCAGATTATATGGATAGTTGTATTGGTCAAAGATCTAATTGCCTATTCTGTTTGGCTAAACCTCTTTATGACTATTGTATCTTTTGGGATCATCATTTATTTGCTAGATAAGAACGAAAGTCCTGCTTATCGCTTATCATGGATTGTGTTATTAGCAGTTTCACCTATCATAGGCTCTTTGTTTTATCTCTATGCTGGTAACAAACGACCTTTGGCAGATATGACAGAACGACTTAATCGTCAGAATCGCTATCATTTAAGGGACTTAAAAAAGGTGCCCAATGCCTTAGGGTCGCTAGCACAAGATAATCCACGGATTGCAGGCATTGCAAAGTATGTCAATGATTACGCAAAAATGCCTGTTTCTGCGGGGGTAGACGTTAAGTATTTTGCGAATGGCGAATCAATGATGGAACCACTTATTCAAGACCTAGAGTCAGCACACTCACATATTTTTCTTGAATTCTTTATTATTGAACAAGGTCAAATGTTTGATCAAATCTTTGACGTGCTTAAAAGAAAAGCTCAAGAAGGTGTAGAAGTACGTTTAATATATGATGATTTCGGTTGTCTTTTAAGACTTCCTAAAGACTTTGTCGAACAAATGGAGGCATTTAATATTAAGGCCCTTAAATTTAACCCAGTGCGGCCAATTGTTTCTCTTGTTTACAATACTCGAGATCACCGCAAGTATATTGTTATCGATGATAAGATTGCTTATACAGGGGGTCTAAACATTGCAGATGAGTATATTAATGCGGTGGAGCGATTTGGCTATTGGAAAGACACTATGATTCGTATTAAAGGTGCTGCTGTATGGAACATCTCACAAATGTTTTTAACTATGTGGAATGCCTACGTAACTGAAGATTCAGATGACAAAAAATTTACTGACCAAGCCAGTTTAGATGAAAGTTTAAGTATTATCGAAGGTAATGAGTCCAGCGGCTATGTCCAACCCTTTAGTGATACACCTTTAGATAGTGAAGTAATAGGTGAAAATGTCTATCGTGAGATTCTCAACACCGCAGAGCGTTATGTTTATATTTTTACTCCCTATTTAATTATTTCCTATGAGTTACAAACGGCTATGACTTTAGCAGCTAAAAGGGGTGTGGACGTGCGCTTGATGACACCAGGAATTCCTGATAAAAAATTAGTTTATCGAATTACTAGGTCTTTCTATCGTCCTTTGATAGAAGGTGGAGTAAAAATTTATGAATATACTCCCGGTTTTCTACATGCTAAGTCATTCGTTTCAGATGATCGGGTGGCGATAGTCGGTACCCTTAATTTAGATTATCGTTCACTATATCTTCATTTTGAAACGGCTACCTTGCTATACTATCATCCAGAAATAAAAGCGATTAAAGATGACTTTATTCAGGCACAGAGTGTGGCTGAATTAATTCGGATGAAGCACCTAAGACGTTCGATTGCTGGAAGGATTATCGACGCATTATTGAGATTGTTAGCTCCATTCGTCTAGTATTAAGGAGGCCGAAAATGAGATGGGAAGATTTAAGACGAAGTAAAAATGTTGAAGACCGTCGAAGCCAAGGCGGAAGTTCTTTTGGCGGAGGAATGGGCTCAGGCCGTTCGGGTGGTATGAGTGGTAATCTCCTAATGATGTTATTGATGTCAAAAGGGAAATTTAAATGGATTTTGATAGGAATCTTGCTTATTTCCTTTTTTACAGGAGGATCTTCTTTGTTAGGAGGCGGGCAACCAACGAATCGCAACTACGGTGATTCAGGTGTCGTTTTTGAAGATGCTAGTGAAAAGTCCGACTCTAACAATCAAATAACTGATGAAGAAGGAGAGTTTCTTTCAGTAGTATTAGCTAATACCGAAGATTTTTGGACTGAAAAGTTCGCTGAATACGATTTAACTTATAAAAGACCAAAATTAGTCCTTTACACAGAAGGAACAAATACTGGTGGATGTGGATTTGGCCAAAGTTCTGCAGGCCCCTTCTACTGTCCAGGTGACCAAGCTATCTATATAGATGTTAGTTTTTATCGTGAATTAGCTAATAAATATGGCGCTCCAGGAGACTTTGCGATGGCTTATGTTCTGGCTCATGAAGTGGGGCATCATGTCCAACAACAGCTAGGGACAATGGATGATTATCAGAAACTGGCTCAACAAAATCCAGGCGTTAAGAATGAATTAACGGTTCGCTTAGAATTGCAAGCAGATTATTATGCAGGAGCTTGGGCACGCTATGCTGATGAGCAAGGCATCTTAGATGAAGGAGACATTGAAGAAGCACTTCAAGCAGCCTTTTCAGTAGGGGATGATACTTTACAAAAAGAAACGATGGGGTATGTAGTTCCTGATTCCTTTACTCATGGAACATCTAAGCAAAGACAAGAATGGTTTGCTAGAGGCTATAAATATGCTGGTGATTTCCAAGAAGCAGATACCTTTAATGGTGATATTTAACAAAAAAGAACGCTTTATGAATTTTCATAAAGCGTTCTTTTTTGTTCTAAAGCTTTTCTCTAAAGCTTTTCAAGCAATTTGTTGATAAATTTAAAGGTTCTTTCAGTTGAAGAAATCGAAAGTCTTTCATTAGGGCTATGCACGTCTTTCATCGTAGGGCCTACTGCAATCATTTCCATTTCAGGGAAAGTGTCTGTAAAAACAGCCGGTTCAAGAGCAGCATGGACAACCTCAACTTTCATTTCTTTATTAAAAGTCTCTTTAAATGCTTCTAGGGCAGTCTCTCTAAGACTAGACTCTTTTGCAAATTCCCAAGCTTGATAATAATCTGCTTCAATCACATCAAATCCATTTTTTTGATAGATTTTTGTCACATTTTCAGTATGTTTATCAAAAGATTCAGGATTCGAACTTCTAAGGGAAATAGTGACTTTTAATTGACGATCTTGAATATCAAAGATAGCGAGATTGTTAGAACACTCAACAATATCAGGATATTCTTCCATCATACTATAGACACCGTGTGGAACTTCAGCGGTAAATTGCTCAATATTTTCTTGGCTTTGTGCCGATAAGACCTCATCTATATTATCAATTTTTTTAATGGTTACTTGCATGTCTTTGTCAAGAGGATATTTAGCGATTAAGTTTGTAAAATCAATAGAATAATCTTCTTCATCTGATGCAAATACTACTCTTGCATCGCGGGGTATCGCGTTATGTTTTGATCCGCCGACAATCGACACTAATTCATAGTCGGACACCTCTTTAATTAAGTTCATAGCCTGTAAGGCAAATTTAATGGAGTTTCCTCTTTTTTGGTGGATTTCCATTCCTGAATGTCCACCTAACATATTATTAATGGTTAATTCAAAAGTGTTTTTTAACTGGCGAGCTTGATATTTAAGTTTTTGCTTACCAATAAGGTTATGGCCACCAGAACAACCGGCCAGTAAGATGCCTTCTTCTTCTGCATCAATGTTAATTAATTTTTTGCCACGAATATTTTCTTTTTTTACAGCTCGTGCACCAGACATGGTGGTTTCCTCATCCGTAGTAACCAGCAATTCAAGAGCAGGGTGTTTAGCTTCTTTGTCTTCAATGATTGCTAGACCCATAGCTACTGCAATTCCATCATCTGCTCCTAAGGTTGTCCCTTTGGTTTTAACCCAATCCCCTTCTACTGCCAATGGAATAGGGTCTTTGGCAAAGTCGTGTTTTATGCCTTCTGCCTTTTCAGCCACCATATCCATATGTCCTTGAATGATGATTGGTTCATGATCCATATAGTCGGGATGGGCTGGCTTTCTAATAATAATATTATTAGCTTCATCTTGAATAGTTTCATAACCCAATTCTTTTCCTAAATGATACAGGTAGTCGCTAACTGCTTGTTCATTACCAGATTCTCTAGGTATTTTGGTTAACTCTTCAAAGTAGTGGAAGACTCGATTAGGTTGTAGATTTTCTAACAATTTAATTTCTCCTTTCATCTTAAGCGTCGACAAAATCAAACGCTATCAAATGGCTTTTAAGTTGATTATAAAACTAAAAAAAAGCAGATACAAAGGTTTTCAAAATTATTTTTAAAATTTTAGTCTTTTTAAATAATTTAAGCACATTAAATTGTGCTAGTACAAGAATTATGATTAGACGAAATTCTAAGCATTAGCTATAATAGAGAGAGAATGATAAAAGTCAGAAAGAAGGTGATTAGATGTCAGAAGAAGTAAAAATTTTTCGATCGCTTACACAAGAAGAAGTCACACAAAATCCATTACTTTTAGAAATTTTAGACTTAAATGGCGAACAGCTAACCTATTATTTTGAAGAAAAGTTTTTGGATAATCCGTTTATAGAGTTTGAATACCCTATTGAGCATAAGGTTTCCCAGATTTTACAAGAAAGAAGGCCTGCAGCTGATCCAGATATTGATATTCAAAGTCCAAGCTCTCCTCAAACATTAGAAACCTTCCTTTTCGAGCAGATTATGTTATATAGGCAAACACCGATTAGAGATGCTATGGTGCAAATGGTTCCCTTTTTAGATGAACGTGGCTATTTACCTTATAAATATGGAGAACTTGCAAAAAAACTACAAATAGACCCTATGATTGCCTTAGATGCCATTACTCTTTTTCAACAATTAGAGCCGACTGGGATTGGGGCTTATGATTTGAAAGAATGTCTAATGTTGCAAACAGACCAAGACCAACATTCGCCAAATCATGCCTATTTTTTATTAGAAAATTATTTTGCTGAATTATTAGAAGAAGATTATGCAGAGATTATGGAGCGTACAAACTTAACGCTAGCTGAAATCCAACAAATTGTTAATTATTACCATACATTGCGGACACGCCCATCTTCATTATATGAACGAATTGAGCGAATTAATTTGATTCCAGATGTTGAACTGCAACTCATGGGAGAAGAAATACAAATTCACATTAACCGTCAGTATTATCCACGGCTAATTTTTGATCAAGATTATTATGATGAAATGGAAGCTAAAAATAATACTGAGCTTCAAGAATATATCCAACCGCATAAGGAATTCTACCAGCAAATGTTATCAAGTATTCGCTCTAGAGAGAAATTGTTAATTGCAGTGACTAAGATTATCGTTCAATCTCAGCTGCAATATCTCAAAGGAGAAGACAAAAGCCCAACGCCTTTATTAATTAAAGACATTGCTCATCAGCTGCGCTTATCTGAGTCTATTGTCAGTCGCATTATTATCAATAAGAACCTCGCTTATGGAGAGAATGTGTCTCCACTTTCGGATTTTATTAATGTTTCAGCAAAAGTCGGACGTAGTGGGTTGTCTGCTCTAAATATTCAAGCTTTTATTCAAGATGTTATAACAAAGCATGGCCAAGATGTTTCTGATCAAGAAATTATCGATCAACTGGCAGATAAAAAAATCATTATCAGTCATCGTTTAGTAGAGCGCTATCGTCAAAACATTCTAAAAAAGCAAGCAAAAGGATAAAGCATAAAGTCCCAGCCATTTAACAAATGGCTGGGACCTTATGCTTATTGCTGATAGAAAAAGAGTGAGTGTGTTGAATTGACCAGATGCATAGGAATAAGTTCCTTTGTTTGAGGACGATAATAAGCTAATAGCACTAATCGGTTTCCTACTTGTGTTAAAGCGTGGTTTATTAAACGTGTATCGTTATCACTGGCAATCTTTTCGGCTTCTTGGTAAGTTAAGGGTACGATGATGCGAGGAATAAAGATTGTTTCTCCATTGATTTGGAATTGGCTTTGATCAATAGAAACATCTAGTTGGCTTAAATCTTCCTCCGAATTAATTTGTGAAAGGATTTGATTTAAATCCTTACTTGCTACTTTATTTTTATTAACTTGTTGCTCTTGATTTGTAAAATTATTTAGATAATAGCTTTCCATGGCTTGATTAATATCTTGAGGCACTTCATCTGGAAGTGTCAAATTAGGGAAATCAGAAGAAACGCTTAATTTCTCTTTTAAAAAGCGAGGGGCTGTATTGCTCTGTTTATTTTTTTCTGTTTGCTCCTTTTGGCTATCTTCTGATTCAAGGTTTTCAGTTGTTTGACTAGTTATTTGGTCTTGGGAGACAGCAGCCAATTCTGATTGTTCATTTTTCTCATTAGCGGTTGGTTCTTGAAAGTATTGGAAAATCTGACAGGCAGATAATAAAAGAGATGCAATCATAAGGCTGAGTATTTTTTTCATGAAATCATTCCTTTTTGTTTCGTTCCATCAGTGTATCAGAAAAATATGGATATTAGGTAACAAGTTGATAACAAATTACTAAATTAAATCCTAAAAAGAGTGTGACAACTTGGTCAAACAATGATAAAATCGATTAGAAATGTAAGGACTTTTAATGCATTCCAGCGAGGATGCCAAAGTCTACTGAGTATTTTAAGTCCTTATTTTCAAATAAAGGGCTCTTTTTTATGCCTTCATATAAGGAGATTAAAATGGAAAATTCAAAAGATAAAATGACGCTATTGCTGCAACCTCACGAAAAGCCGGAGTTTACCAAAGGATTATTATTAAGTTTTCAACATGTTTTTGCTATGTTTGGAGCAACGATCTTAGTTCCCTCAATTTTAGGGCTATCTGTTTCAACTGCTTTGTTAGCAAGTGGGATAGGAACATTGATTTACCTTACTATAACAAAAGGGGAGGTGCCTGTTTATTTGGGATCCTCTTTTGCTTATATTGCTGCCATGGCTTTAGCAATGGAACAACTAGGTGGGGATGTTTCTGCAGCGCAAACTGGAATCATGATGGTCGGTTTATTTTACGTTGTGATTGCTGGAGTAATCAAGTATACCGGCACCGATTGGTTGAATAAAATATTACCACCGATTGTTATTGGGCCGATGATTATTGTTATCGGTTTAGGATTAGCTTCTTCTGCAGTAAATAATGCTGGCTTTGTATCGGGTGGGGATTGGCGAAACATTTTCGTTTCAGTAGGAACGCTACTCATTTCAGTTTACATGCAGATATTTGGTAAAGGCTTCTTTAAAGTAATTCCATTCTTAATCGCTATTATTGGCGGCTATCTTCTTTCGTTAATGGTTGGAATCGTTGATTATACTCCCGTAATAGAAGCTAGTTGGATTCGTTTGCCGGATTTATCCCTTCCATTTGCTACACCTGTTGCAAATTGGCAACAATATAAGTTTTATTTTGGACCAGAAGCCTGGGCGATTTTACCAATTGCTTTGGTTACCATTGCTGAGCATACAGGTGATCATGTGGTTCTTAGTGAAATTTGTGATCGTAATTTTTTATCAAAGCCAGGATTACACCGAACTTTAGCAGGAGATGGGTTAGCTACTTTCGTTTCAGCTTTAATTGGTGGTCCTGCAAACACAACTTATGGTGAAAACTCTGGTGTGATTGCTTTAACAAGAATTGCATCTGTTAGTGTCATTAGAAATGCAGCTTTTCTAGCTATTTTGATATCTTTCTTTGGCAAATTTAATGCTTTAGTGGCATCAATACCTTCCGCAGTATTGGGAGGAATGTCGATTCTATTGTATGGTGTGATTGCTAGTAATGGTCTGAAGGTATTAATAAAAGATCACACTGACTTTTCACAATCTAGAAATTTAATTATTGCTTCAGCTATGTTGGTTATCGGATTGGGGGGAGCTGTTTTAGATTTGGGAGGCTCATTTGTTGTTTCCGGAACAGCCTTAAGTGCACTGGTAGGAATTACTTTGAATGCTATGTTACCTGAATTAAAATAAAAAATAATTAAGCATTTAGAATTTTGATGTGAACCCATAAACACGAACAATAATATTAAAATTAATTATGCGGCCTGCAACCTATATTCAATAGGTGAAAGGCCGTTTAATTTTTCTTTTAGCCTATGATGGTTATACCAATAAATAGATCTTTTTATTTCTTCAGCTAATTCATCTATACTATCATACTTAACCGCATAAAATATTTCTTGTTTTAGAAGCCCAAAGAAGTTTTCCATAGGCGAATTGTCTAGACAATTAGCTCGTCTTGACATACTTTGTTTTATAGTGTTATCTTCAAGGTTTTTTACCCATGACTTAGGTTGATAATGAAATCCTTGATCTGTATGAACTATTAAATGGTGATCTTGTGGAAGTTTCTTTACAGCATCTTCTAAGGACTTATTGGTAAAATATACAGTAGGTGATATATTTAAATGATATGATATTATTTCACAGTTAAATAAATCCATTATTGGTGATAGTTATAACCTGTTTTCAGAAGATTTAACTTTAAGTTTTGTTATATCACTCACCCATACTTCATTAGCTTTTTCTACTTTGAAGTTTCTATTTAATTTGTTATCTGCTATCCTACCTATTTCTCCTCTATATGAGCTATATTTCATTGTTCTTGTGTGGAATTTTTTACATAGAGGTTTACTAACTTTCATGATTCTTAATACTCTTTTATGGTTAACTCTATCTTGCTTTTCTTTCCATTCGTAGAAAGATGTTCTTGGTAGTTTTGCTATATCAAGCCATATTTTTAACTTAATATCCGGTTTAACTAGCCTATTTCAAGTACTATTTTTGTCTTTTTTTTGTTTGAGATTTTTTCTTTTGAATTAAGTCATCTAACTTTTTTAGATAGAGTATTTCTGCTTCAAGATATTCATTTCTTTGCCTTAGCTCTATTAATTCTTCTCTTTGATTTTTTTAACTTCTTAATTTCATTTGATTTATCGGTGTTTTTAGACATAGTCGTATCCCCATTCTTTATAGGTCTTCCTTCATTAGCATTGAATCCTTCAAAACCTTCTTGTTTATATTTTCTTTTCCAATTAGCAATTATTGAAGGATTATTAATTTTAAAGTACTCTGCTGTTTCTCTATAGGATAGTTCATTGTATTGCCTATATTTTATTACAGATTTTTTAATTCTCCGCTGTATTTAGTTTTAGACATAGATTTTCTAAGTCCATTTTCTCCATACATTTTATCTTGTCTTATCCAATTAGAAACGTTTGAAGCTTTGACTCCAGACCTTCTTGAAAGAAATTTTCTTTCATATCCTTCTTCGATTTCTCTTACTAACTATAATATAAATTCAAAATTATATTTTGCCATACAACCCCCCTAAATCCTTGTTCGGGTTTAAGGGGTCAGTACATTTCTAAATGTTTTTTAATTTAAGTATCAGGACTGGGAAATTTTCATCTAAAAGTTACTAAAATAGAAAACCAAAGGAAGTTTTGATAGAATACTGTTTATAGTGTTTGAACTTTAAAGGAGGAATTCAATGTACCCCTACGGTTTTTATTTTGATTCAACATATATTTTAATACTAATAGGTATGGCTATTGTAATGTATGCTCAATGGAAGGTTAAATCAACCTTTGCTAAATACAGCGAATTAATGAGTGAGCGTAATATAAGTGGACAAGAAGCCGCGGAATTAATTCTGCAAGCAAATCAAATTCAAGATGTGAGAGTTGAAAGAGTAGCTGGGAACTTAACAGACCACTACAGTCCCAAAGAGAAAATCTTAAGATTATCGGAAGCTACTTATAGCAACAGCTCTGTAGCAGCGGTAGCAGTTGCAGCTCACGAGTGTGGTCATGCCGTGCAAGATGCTAAGAACTACCAATTTCTAAAATTAAGATCAGCTTTAGTTCCCGTATCACAATTTGGCTCAATGATTGGTATGCCAATTATCATTTTGGGTTTTCTTTTCCAAATGATGGGATTGGTAACAATTGGTATCATTGCACTATCAACGGCTTTATTATTTCAAATAGTAACTTTACCAGTTGAACTAGATGCAAGTAAACGGGCTTTAATTTCTTTGGAACAGCTAGATATCTTCACTCAAGGGGAGTTGCCCGCTGCTCGTAAAGTTTTGAATGCAGCAGCCTTTACTTATATAGCGGCTACTTTTTCAACGGCTTTACAAATTTTAAGGCTAATAATTTTATCTAATCGCTCGCGTAGGAATTAAGGCATAGATGGAGGCGAATTATGGATTTATGGAAGAAATTTAAGACTAGTCCTTTAAATCTTAACTTAGCACTTGATCTATTAAGGCAAGCAGATCAGGAAGTGGAAAAGATGGAGCCCATTCGCATTTTACTCGCTGGTAAAACGGGATCGGGAAAATCCACTCTTGTGAACGCTCTTTTTAGAGAAAATATTGCTTCAACAGGAGTAGGTCTTCCAGTGACTCAAAAGGTCCAGAAAATAACTAAAAAAGGCTTACCACTAGTTATCTATGATACTAAAGGATTAGAGTTACATTCAAAGTCGCAAGATGAAAGTATCCAACACTTACTTCATTTAGTAAAGGACGCTAAAAAAGGCGATGCGGTAGAGCCTATTCACTTGGTTTACTATTGTATCCATGCGACGATGGCAAGAATTGAACCGCAAGAAATTACCCTAATTGCAATGCTGGCTCAAGAACTGCCGGTTATTGTGGTCTTAACACAAGCAATTGGTGAGGATATTAAAGGCTTTAAAGATTCTGTTAAAAAAGCAGTCCCTCAAGTCCAAGTGGTTATTCCTGTTTTAGCCAAAGACTTTGAATTAGCAGGTGGCCAAAAAATTAAAGCTTATGGCTTAGAAGAGTTGACTAAACATAGTTATGAGTTTGTTCCGGAAGAGGTAGAGAAGGCTTTTATTAATGCCCAACGAGTAGACTTGGCTTTAAAAATAGCTCAATCTAGAAGTTGGGCAAACAAGTATATGAAAACAACTTTTGGAATTGGTCTAACCCCCTTACCGATTGCTGACTCAGCTCTTTTAGTTCCTATCCAAATTACAATGCTAGCTCACATTACTAGTATATTCGGCTTGTCTATCGATAAAAAACAAATTGTTAGTATGATGGCTGGGGTAGGAGGGACAGGTTTAGCGAGTATGGTGGGTAAGTACCTAGCTTCGTCAGCTGCTAAATGGGTGCCAGGAGTGGGATCAGTTACAGGAGGAATGGTTAATGGTTTTACTGCCTCAACTGTTACTCTAGCATTAGCTTATTCATACATTGAAATACTAAAGCAGATAACGCTTGCAGAGAATCAAGGGAAAAAGTTATTACCTAAGGAGATAACAGCTTTGATGCGCAAGACATTTGGTCAGGAGCTCGAAACAATCAGTCATCGATTTCCCGACAAGGTCAAAGATTCATTGCCAGAATGGATGACTAACAGTTTAGATCAATACGAGTAATATCAATTTAGCGGTTTGCCTTCTTAATAGAGGACTTACCGCTTTTTTAGTGAATTATATCTTAAAATTTACCTTGACAAACTTCTAGTAGGAAGATACTATACATAAAGATATATGTAACTATTACTATTTAAACGGAGGGTAAAATAATATGAATAAACTAATGAAAATAATAGCTACTATCTTTTTAAGTCTAGCGATGGTAGGTCATACAACTTTTAAAATTGTTTCTGCACAAGACAGGCCAAAAGTTATGGCCACTTTTTATCCAGTGTACTTTTTGGCTTCAGAAATAGCAGGAGATAAAATGGAGGTTTCTATGCTACTAGATGCCAATCAAGATGCTCACGCTTATGAAGCAAGTGCACAAGCTGCAATTAAAGTTCAAGAAAGTGATCTATTTATTTATCAAGATGATGAAATGGAATTTTTTATAAAGGATTTAATGTCTTTAGTTGATTTAGATACTACCAAAGTTTTAGAATCAACCGACGGCATTGATTTGTTATCCGGTGATGGTGAAGAGCACGATCATGAAGGTGAAGAGCACGATCATGAAGGTGAAGAGCACGATCATGAAGGTGAAGAGCATGGTCACGAAGGACACGTTCATGAATTTGACCCTCATACCTGGTTAGACCCAATGGTTTATAGTCAACAAGCCAAAAACATTAAAGAGGCAATGATAGAAATAGATCCTGATAATCAGAAGGTCTATGAAGAGAACTGTAAGGCTTTGGTTGAAAAACTTGAAGCATTAAATACAGAATTTCAGACTAAATTAAAAGATTTAGAAAATAAAACCATCGTGGTTCAACATAAAGCTTTTAGCTATTTAGCTCAGGCCTATGGTTTAGAGCAAATTTCAATTGGAGGACTTTTTTCAGATCAAGAACCTTCAGCCAAACAAATTGCTGAAATGCAAAAGCTATTAGCAGAAAAACAAGTGAACAAAATCTATGTTGATCCTGCTATTGATTCTAAGATTGCTCAAACAGTAGCAAGCTCTACTAAAGCAGAATTACTGCCCTTAAGAACTTTGGAATTAGTTTCTGAGGAAGAGGCAGCAGCAGGGGAAAACTATTTTACATTAATGCGTAAAAATCTTGAACAACTACTTCAAAATTAGAAACTAGTGTAAGGAGGCCAAAAATGAAGGTGTTATCCGTTAAAAACTTGTCTTTTTATTATGAAGAAGAAAAAGTTTTGAATAATATCACTTTTGATATCGCATCCGGAGAATTTGTTATTTTAACGGGAGAAAATGGAGCGGCTAAGTCAACGTTAGTTAAAAATATTATCGGTCTGTTAAAGCCAGCAACAGGAGAAATAAGTATTGCCAAAAAAAATAAAGCAGGAGATAAGCTATCGTTGGGTTATGTTGCACAAAACATTTCCGCCTTTAATTCAGGCTTCCCTAGCACGGTTCAGCGCTTTGTAGAGTCGGGTCGTTACAGTCAAAATAGATGGTTTAAATCTTTAGATGCTGAAGATTATGAACACGTTGATCGTGCCCTTGAAGCAGTGGGTATGGCGAATATGCGAGATAAATTAATCGGGCAACTTTCAGGCGGCCAAAAACAGCGGATTATTTTAGCGCGCGTTTTTGCATTGGATCCAGATTTATATGTTTTAGATGAACCGACAAACGGTATGGATAGCCAATCACGCCGAAAGTTCTATCAACTTTTGCAACATCTTACCAAGCATCATGGTAAATCCATCATGATGGTGACACATGCTGATGATGAAATTGAAGGCTTCTATGATCGTGAAATTCGCTTAATTAGAGAGGAGGGTTCTCCTTGGAGATGTTTCAGTATGACTTCATCCAACGCGCCTTTATAGCAGGATTAGCCATGTCCTTTATAACACCTATTTTAGGTCTCTTCCTCATTCTCAGAAGGCAATCTTTAATGGCAGATACCTTATCTCATATTTCTTTAGCTGGAGTTGCTTTAGGAATTATACTAGGTATCCAACCTACATACTCGACCATAGTGATTGTTGTGATTGCTTCACTGGGAATTGAGTATCTTAGAACGGTGTATAGACATTTCACTGAAATATCTGTGGCTTTAATGATGTCCACTGGTATGGCTTTAGCCTTGTTTCTTCTAAGCTTTAATTCCAATAGTGGTGTATTTAAAGTAGACCAATATCTGTTTGGATCGATTATCTTAATTCAAGACCAAGAGGTTTATTTATTAATTGGACTAGCGCTGGTGATTTTATGCTTATATCTAATTTTTAGAAAACCACTTTATATTATATCTTTTGATGAAGCTACTGCTAAAACAGCAGGACTGCCGGTTCGTTTTATTTCAACTTGTTTTTCAATTTTAACAGGGGTTGCTATTTCCATTATGATGCCAATTGTTGGTGTTTTATTAGTATCAGCATTAATTGTGATTCCTTCTTCAACAGCTATTAGACTTTCTAGGTCCTTTGAACAAGCAATAGCGATTGGTTTTGTGATAAACATCGTGGGAATTTACTTGGGATTATTCGCTTCCTACAGATTAGACACCCCTCCTGGAGCATCTATTACTTTAATATTTATTTTGATATTCGTTTTAGTAGCTGTTGTTCAAAGCCTACAAAGATACTTACGCAAACATAAGCATTGATAATTTTTAAGAGTTCTAACAGCTGTTAGAACTCTTTTTCGATAGAGATTTTTTGTTGAAAATTCGAACAAATAATGATAAAGTTTGCTTAATGTTTGGAAAAGGAGGCTTTTTATAAATGATAAAAAAATATAAACGAAACCAGCGCTTAATAGCAATTACCCAACAACTAATGAATAATCCCAACCAACTCTTAAACTTACAAGATTTTGCGCATAAATTTCAATGTGCTAAATCATCAATTAGTGAAGATTTGGGAATGGTCAGAGGAGTTTTTGATGAAATGCAACTAGGGCAACTTGAAACATTGACTGGTAAAACAGGAGGTGTTATTTTTCGTCCACATCTGTCGGGAGAGGAAGTTGAAATTATTCAGCGTCAAGTAAAAGAGCGACTCTCTCAAGGTAAGAGAATTCTCCCAGGAAACTATATTTTCGTGAATGACCTACTACAAGATCCGAGTGTTTTAAATCCGATTGCTCAACTTATTGCAGCTAAATATGCAGATAAAGAAATTGATACCATTCTTACCATAGAAGCTAAAGGGATAGGATTAGCAGCGGCAGTAGCATTATATCTAAACAAACCTTATGTTGTGGTACGTCGAGAATCTACCTCTGGAGAAGGATCAACCATTTCGATTAATTATACTTCGGGTTCTACGCAGACTGTTAAGAAAATGGAACTCTCGAAGTCAGCTTTGCAATCGCAAAGTCGTGTATTAATTGTGGATGATTTTCTTCGTAATGGCGGAACATTAACAGGGCTTTTAAATTTAATTGAAGAATTTGATTCGCAAGCAGCTGGAATATGCGTTTTTGCAGAGAATAAGGTAAAAAATCGAATGAGTATTCCAAATTATCACGCTCTTTTTGAAACTCAATTACGTTATAACAATGAGTTAGGTCATTATCAATTGGAAATTGAAGCAGGAAATTTTTTTAATTAGGAAACTGCATAGCCATATGGTCCTTAAATAGATATAATATAAGGGTAAATGTCGCAGATAGAAGGAGTGTGAGTGAATGAAAAGAATGGCGGTTATTTTAGCAGCTGGCAAAGGTACACGCATGAAGTCAGCCTTACCTAAAGTTCTCCATAAAATTAGTGGAATTTCCATGGCAGAACATGTTGTTCGATCAGTCTTGGAAAGTCGTGCCGAGCAGATCGTAACTATTGTTGGTAATGGGGCAGATTTAGTGAAAGAAGAATTAAAAAACCTCACTGATTTTGCTTTTCAATCCGAGCAATTAGGAACAGGTCATGCAGTACTCCAAGCTGAGAATCTTCTGGCAAATGAAAAAGGAAGTACCTTAGTTATATGTGGAGATACACCCTTATTGTCAGGAGAAACATTAACTAAACTCTTTGAGCATCATGAAAGCACAGGTTCAAAAGCAACCGTTTTGACTGCAAGAACCTCAGATCCTACTGGTTATGGTCGAATTGTTCGTGATGATGAAGGCCAAGTTCTTAAAATTGTGGAGCAAAAAGACGCTTCGTCAAAAGAACTTATTATAGATGAGATTAATACAGGGACCTACATTTTTGATAATTTAAGTATGTTTAAAGCTTTGAAATCAGTGAGCAATCGGAATGCCCAGGGCGAGTATTATTTACCAGATATTATTGAAATTCTTCAAAAACAAGGAAAAAAAGTTCATGCTTTTAATATGGATGATTTTGCAGAATCAATTGGAGTGAATGATCGAGTAGCGCTTTCTAAAGCTCAGCAGCTAATGAACCGACGTATCATTACAAATCATATGCGAAATGGCGTGAGCTTTATTAATCCTGAAATGACTTATGTTGAAGCGGATGTAAAAATTGGTGAAGATACGGTGATTGAGGGGGGAGTTCAGCTTAAGGGCGAAACATTTATTGGTAAATCAGTAAGAATTGGTGCCAACAGTGAGATTGTAGATAGCCAAGTAGGGGACTCAGTAATAATTACTCAGTCAGTTATTGAGAAATCAAAGGTTGAAGATAAAGCAAAAATAGGACCTTTTGCGCATTTAAGACCGAATAGCTATTTGGCAGAGGGCGTCCGTATTGGGAATTTTGTTGAAGTTAAAAATTCTCAACTAGGTAAAGATACCAAAGCAGGTCACTTAGCCTATATCGGTGATGCTGAATTAGGAAAAGATGTCAATGTAAGCTGTGGTGTTATTTTTTGTAACTATGATGGTAAAAGAAAATATCGTTCGAAAGTCGGCGATCAAGTATTTCTTGGAAGTAACTCTAATATCGTCTCTCCACTTGAGATTGGGGACCGTGCCTTTATAGCTGCTGGTTCAACTATTATAAAGGATGTTGAAGCGGAAGCCTTAGCTATTTCACGTAGCGAACAGGTTAATAAGTTAGGTTATTGGACTAAATACATCAATAAATAAATTTAAGGAAAGAGGGATTTGGTTGGCAAGTGAACACTATAAGGATCCAAAATTAAAGATCTTTGCATTAAGTTCTAACGAAAAGTTAGCGGCAGCAATTGCAAAAGCTGTTGGAGTAGAATTAGGTGAAATTTCTTTATCTAGGTTTGCTGATGGAGAGATACGTGTAAATATTGATGAATCGACTAGGGGGGCACATGTATATATCGTACAATCGACCTCCTCACCAGTTAATGATAATTTAATGGAATTATTAATTACGATTGATGCTTTGCGTCGCGCATCAGCAAAAACAATCAATGTAGTGCTTCCTTACTATGGTTATGCACGTCAAGACCGTAAAGCACAGTCTCGTGAACCAATTACAGCTAAATTGGTAGCAAATATGTTAGAGCAAGCAGGAGCAGACCGTGTAGTGGCATTGGATTTACACGCTGCCCAAATTCAAGGGTTTTTCGATATACCTGTAGATCATTTATTAGGTGCTCCTTTACTGGCAAATTACTTTATTGATAACAAACTTTTTGGCGATGATGTTGTTGTTGTATCACCTGACCATGGCGGCGTAACTCGTGCACGAAAACTAGCAGAATTTTTAAAGGCACCAATTGCTATTGTTGATAAACGTCGCCCACGTCCTAACGTTGCAGAAGTGATGAGTATTGTTGGAGATGTAAAAGATAAAACAGCAGTGATAATTGATGACATGATTGATACGGCAGGAACAATTACAATCGCTGCTCAAGCTTTGATTGATCGTGGAGCCAAAGAAGTTTATGCCACCTGTACTCACCCGGTTCTTTCTGGGCCAGCTTTAGAAAGATTGCAAACTTCTGTTATCAAGAAGGTAATTGTTACAGACACCATTCTACTGCCTGAAGACAAAAAAATTGATAAAATTGAAATTGTGTCTGTTGCACACTTAATTGCTGAAGCAATTAAACGTATTCACGAGAACCGTTCTGTTTCACCTCTTTTCAATGAAAAATTCACTATCATTGAGTAGACTTTAATTGTAAATTTTTTATTTGAAGCTTAAGCTCGTTCTATCTTTAAATTAGATGGGACGAGCTTAAGTTATTTCAATACAAATATATGAGAGCGTAAAAATTAATCAGACTAAATGTTGATGGTTATTTTTTAAAGAAGTCGGTATAATGAGTAAGAACCAACGGAAAGAAAGAGGTTTTATTATGAACCATCGAAAAGAATGGAATAATTTATTACGCTTTGTTGTAGTTATAATGGGTTCACTGGTATGTCTTTTAGGAATTCTATTATCCTTTTATTTAAAATTTTCAGGCCAAATTCCCTATAGAAATTTTATAGCTTTTGAATCAAGTTATTTCTGGATAGCAATAGGTTTTATTTTGATCAACTTCTTCTTTGGTACCTATATATTTTATAATAAAACTTTAATGGACCTTTTCTACTTTACCATGCTATCTCAATTATTTTTGTCTTTTTTTATGATGGCCGTTACTTATGCTGGGTCTTGGCTAACTTTTCCGCGATCTGTTATTTTACTTAACCTTTTCGTAGGGACAATATTGGTATATTTATTTAATGCTGTAGCTTACATCCTTTATCATCGATTATCTGGCCGTAAAAGAGTTTTAGTCGTAGGGGAGAATAAAAAGGCGTTAAATGCAGTGGTTAATTTTGATAGAATGACCAATCGTAGACATGAGGTAACTCATGTAGTCTTGTCAGATTATTACCAGCGTGTGGTTAAATTATCGGATGCGGTCGATATTGTTTACCTTACTGGTTATATCGAAGAAACAGAACGACTAAAAATATACGATTATTTGATGCGGAATAACAAAAAGCTCTTTTTATCGACTAACTTTGCAAATTTAATGATGGTTAATCCAAATATAATGAGCTTTGAAGATGAAAGTTTAATTGAAGTATCTACTTTTTCAATTGCTTTTGAACAAGCTATTATCAAAAGGACGATTGATATTGCTTCTTCTCTTCTTTTATTAATTTTAGCTTCGCCTATCATGTTAATAACAGCCATAGCTGTAAAACTAGACAGTAAGGGACCAATTTTTTATCGTCAAGTTAGAATTACAAAAGGATCTAAACCTTTCAACATTTTAAAATTTCGTTCAATGACTCAAACGGCTGAAGAAAAATCTGGACCCGTATTAGCTAGTTCTAATGATTCACGAGTGACGAGAGTAGGAAAGTTTATTCGCACTACTCGGATTGATGAACTTCCACAATTAATCAATGTGTTAAAAGGTGATATGTCGCTCGTTGGACCGCGACCTGAACGTCCTTTTTTTGTTAATCAATTTAGTCAAGAAAATGCTTATTATGAATTGCGTCATCATGTACGTGCAGGAATCACTGGCTATGCTCAAGTCTATGGAAAATATGCTACAGACTTTAATAATAAATTAAACTTTGATCTGCTCTATATTAAAAATTACTCATTAGCCTTTGATTTTAAATTGTTGTTTCAAACATTAAAAATATTATTTGATAAGGTTTCTTCAAGAGGTTTAGACCAAGAAGATCTCTGCCAACCTTCATGGAAGGATTTTCAATCCAAAATTCATATTTATGAGTAAGCTATTTCTAGATGTTGTTTATTGTTTATGTTAGGCTTTTGCTAGTAAATTATAAGGAGGATATTATGAATAAACGTAATAAGGTAAAAACACTTTTTTTAATGATAATGGTTAATCTGCTGCTAATCCCTCAGTCTTATGTGAGTGCTCAAGAAACAGTTTCAGATGCTTGGCAAGATGTGGCGGTAAAAGCAAACCAACAAGAATTCCAATCCTTTCATATGGAAGGTACAGTAGGTGTGAAAATTTCCTCGCAAAATATGACCAGTGATTTTGGAAACCTAGAAATTGACGCATTAGTAAATGCTCAACCGATCGCTTTACAAATGGTAGCAAAAATTGTTTCTCCATTTGTAGGTTCAGAGGCTGTAGGTTTTGAAAGCTATGCTAAAGAAGGATTTAATTATATTTACAACACTCAATCTAAAGAGTGGAAGACTTCAGAATGGACGGTATCAGAAGAAGATATCTTAGATAGTCTTCAAGCATCCTTTAAAAATGTATCAAATGGCTTAGTAGAAAGCGAAATGACTTCAGAGGCCAAAACATTTATTGATAAATACTTTGAATTTGAAGAAAAAGGTCAAGATTATCTTTTTAAGTTGAAAAAAGATATTAATGGAGCTAGCTTTTACAATGATTTAGATAAGGCAATCGATTTAAAACAGTTGGTTAAGCAATCAGCTAACAAAGCGATTGAGCAATCAGAAGATCTGGGACAACCCATCGACCGAGAATATGAAGAATCTCTGGGGGAATTCTTGAATCCTGATATGTTTGAAGATTTCTTTAATATGAATCCACAAATGACTGTTACATATGAGAGTGTGACAGGGCTGATAAAGAACTTTTTCTTTATGATTGACACAGACCCTAAAGTTTTTATCGATTCAGTGAGTCAAACAGACCGGTCTAACTTACCAGAGCTTATAAGTATTTCGGCTAATTTTGACTTTGACCAGTATGGTCAAAGCTTTAATATTCAGGTTCCTTTGGAGGCCATGCAAACTTCTGAAGAAAATACCATAGAAGAGTAATTAGTAAAAACCTTTAGTTGAGCATTCAACTAAAGGCTTTTTTATAATGAGCTTATAACTTATGCACTCTTTTTGAATCAACATTGAGGGCAATAGTATGATACAATAAATAAAATTATTCAGTTGAGGAGATTAAAATGATCTATAAATATTCTGATGACAGCTTAATGACCCACACCGATCTTTATCAAATCAATATGTTGAAAACATATTGGGAAAAAGGGATTGATCGAAAACTGGCTGTTTTTGAAGTCTACTTTCGCAAAAACCCTTTTAACAATGGCTACGCTATTTTTGCTGGTTTAGAAAGAGTTGTTCACTATTTGAATCAATTTCATTTCTCAGCGACTGACTTGGATTATCTAAGAAGCTTAGAAATATACCCCGAAACATTTATTCAATACTTGGCAGATATGAAACTAGAGTTATCTGTTAGGTCTATGCAAGAAGGCGAGCTTTGTTATGCAACCGAACCTTTGATGCAAGTTGAAGGACCACTTGGTCAGTGCCAATTAGTTGAAACAGCTATTTTAAATATAATAAATTTCCAAACTTTAATTGCCACAAAGGCATCACGTATTCGTTCGGTAGTGGGTGAAGGGGATAAAATTTCTGAATTTGGTGCTAGAAGAGCGCAAGAAATGGATGCGGCTATTTGGGGAACGCGTGCAGCCTTTATTGGAGGCTTTGATTCAACTTCAAACGTTAGGGCTGGGAAATTATTTGGTATTCCTGTTTCTGGTACTCACGCTCATTCTTTGGTACAAGCTTACCGAGATGAGTATCAAGCTTTTAGAGCTTATGCTGAAACGCATCGTGATGTCGTCTTCTTAGTAGATACTTATGACACATTACGTTCAGGCATACCTATCGCTATAAAAGTAGCTAAAGAAATGGGTGACAAAATCAATTTTATCGGTGTTCGAATTGATTCGGGAGATATGGCTTACCAATCAAAAAAAATTCGTGAGCAATTGGACGAAGCAGGTTTCACCGAAGCGCGCATAATAGCTTCCAATGATTTGGATGAAAAAACCATTTTAAACTTACGAATGCAGGGTGCAAAAATCAACGATTGGGGTATTGGAACTAAAATAATAACTTCTTATGATCAGCCTGCTCTAGGTGCTGTTTATAAATTAGTTGGAATCGAAGATGACAAAGGTGAGATTGTACCGACAATTAAAATTTCTTCCAATACAGAAAAAATCACTACACCCGGTATGAAACAAGTTTGGCGAATTACTCGAAAAAAAGATGGCAAGGTGGAAGGTGACTATATTGCTTTAATAGATGAAAGGCCCGATCTTTTAGAGGAACTTTTCATGTTCCATCCAGTTCATACCTATATCAATAAAACTGTTAAGGACTTTGAAGCGCGTCCACTTTTAATAGATATATACAAAGAGGGTCAGCAAGTATATGATTTACCAGATATATTAACTATTAAAGATTATTCAGAGGATAAGATTAACTGCTTATGGGAAGAGCATAAGCGCATTTTAAATCCACAAGTTTATCCAGTTGATTTATCGCAAAAATTATACGATTTGAAAATGGATAGTATACAAGAGGTTCGCGACCAAGTTGATTTAAGAGTTGAGGCGTTTCAAACAGATCAATTCTGATAAGGAGAATAATATGAGACAATTGCAAAAAGAAATCATAGGGAATTTAAAAGTTTCACCAAGGATTGAACCAGAAGCTGAAATTCGGCGATCTATTAACTTTTTGAAAGATTATCTCTATCAAAATGCAGGTTTAAAGTCATTGGTATTAGGTATTAGTGGAGGACAAGATTCCACTTTAGCAGGGAAATTATCGCAAATGGCTATTGAAGAAATCCGAACTGAAACAAACGATAACCAGTATCAATTTATTGCTATACGACTTCCTTATGCTGTCCAAAATGATGAAGAAGATGCACTAAAGGCTCTAGATTTTATTGCACCAGACCGAATTTTAAATCTAAATATTGAAGAGGCGACTTTAGGAGTTGTTCAAGCTTTGAAAAAAGAACAAATTGAAGTTAGCGATTTTAATAAAGGAAATATTAAAGCGAGACAGCGTATGGTGATGCAATATGCGGTAGCAGGACAGTTTTCAGGTGTTGTAGTAGGAAGTGACCATGCAGCAGAGAGTGTCACAGGATTCTTTACTAAATATGGAGATGGGGCAGCGGATGTAATGCCTTTGTGGCGCTTAACCAAAGATCAGGGTAAGCAGTTGCTACAGTCCCTAAACTGTCCGGCAGACCTTTATCAAAAAATACCGACAGCCGATTTAGAAGAAGACCGTCCTATGTTATCCGATGAAGAAGCGTTGGGTGTTTCTTATCAAACCATTGATCGTTATTTGACAGGACGTGAAGTAAAAGACCATGAAGCAGCAATAATTGAAAAATGGTACTTAAGTAGCCAACATAAACGCCATCTGCCAGTCACTGTCTTTGATCAGTTTTGGAGGGAATCTTGATTTAAGGAGATGAAATAATGTCCATTGTACTGGAAATAATAATGAGGGTAGTGCTTGCTTTCATATTGTCATTAGCATTTTCCTATTCCTTATTAAAGTTGCTTAATTTTACAAAGCCCCTTGATTTTAAGAATAGAGAGAATAATAGCAAAAGAACACCACCTGCTTACGGTGGTATTGCTGTATTTATGGCATATTGGTTAAGCTATTACTTATTAAATCCTTTTACTCTTTGGGATAAGCAAGGGAGTCTTTTTGTAGCCTCCTTAATTATCCTTGTAACGGGCGTTTTAGATGATAGGTTAAATTTATCTGCTTTAAAAAAATCAATCGGTATTTTAATCGCCTGTCATTATGTCTATTTTTATAGTGACATTTCTTTTTCATCTCAACTCATTAATTTTGAAGACCCATTACTTTTTAATGGTTTGAAATATCTCTTAACCATAGTATGGATTTATTTAGTAACTAATGCATTAAATTTATTAGATGGGATTGATGGCCTAGCTTCAAGTGTTAGCCTGGTGAGTCTTTTTTCAATGGTTATAATAACTTTAGGTTTTTCTTTAACCATTCAATTGGATTTTGTATTAAAGTTGTTATTTTTATTTGCAGCAATTGCTGGTTTTTTAATATTTAATTGGCCACCTGCTAAAATTATGTTGGGAGATACTGGGGCTTTATTTATTGGATTTATGTACGCTAGTTTAACCGTTACTAATCTAAAAAATGCCAGTCTTTACTCTTTTATTTTTCCAATACTTTTATTTGCTGTTCCACTTTTTGATACTGTTTTTGCCTTCATGAGGCGTTTACACCAACGAACCCCGGTTACTGAAGGAGACAAAGAGCATATCCATCATCGGTTACTGCGAAGGGGTTATAATGAAAGTTCAATCAATAAAATGATGATGGCTTTATCTGCCGTTTTTTCATTGATTACCCTAGCCCTCCATGCCTTTCCTAATTTAAAGTGGCTGATATGGGTGATGACAATGGTATTGATTGTAGCAATGGTTTATTTTACTGTGCATATTGGAAAAGAGTCTCCAAACAAATGAATCTTTTTAAGTTTTAAAAGGTATATTTATATCTCGATTACCTAAACTGTCTATTTTAACTTGTCCACTTAAAAAATTGACTAAATAGCTATCAAATTCCTTTAGGAAGTCAGAATGAATAGCGATTGTCATTTGAATTTTTTCGAGATATTCGATGGTTAGAACAGAAGGTAAGCCAGGCATTTGAGCAAGATTATGATTAAAGCGATCAAGCTGTGCATAATCCATTTCAACTTGAAGAAGGGTCTGGTTAACATTTTTAATTTTATTGGCCAATTGGCAGCTTTCACTAACTACTTGGGTGTAAGCGCGAATTAAACCACCTGCACCTAACTTGTTTCCACCAAAATAGCGAACAACAATGGCTGCGACAAAAGTTAATTCCTCTTTTTTAAGAACTTCAAGCATTGGTAGACCTGCTGTACCACTTGGTTCGCCATCGTCACTCATGCGTTGAATACTTGAGTCAGCCTCTAAACTAAAAGCATAGCAGTGGTGATTTGCTTTATAATGCTTTTTTTGTATACTAAGCAAGTGTTGATTAAATTCTTCTTCACTTTTGATTGGAAACAGAAAACAAATAAAACGAGATTTTTTTATTTCAATTTCATGTACAATTTCTTTTTGGATACTTAAATAATTAAACATATAGCTTTCCTTTCATTTATGTTAGGATAATAGATAACATATAGATTCTTTAAACAGTGTAACATATTTAAAAAACAACTGATTATTAGTCAGACAGGGAATGGTAGTGAAAAATGAAAACAGCAATTATAGTAGATTCTACAGCATATTTAAACCAGGAAATAGCCAGTCAATCAAACGTTTTTCAAGTCGATCTTAGTGTTATTTTTGATGATGGGACTGTTTTTAAAGATTCATCTGATATTGATGAGCAGACGCGGTTTTATCAGTATATGGAAAAAAGTGATCGATTACCTAAATCTTCTCAACCACATCCAGGTGACTACTACCAATTGATGGATCAGATTGTTGAAGAAGGTTTTCAAGCAGTCATAGCTATCCATCTATCTTCAAAAATATCAGGAACTTTAGCTTTAGCGCAATCGGTACTAACTGAATACCAAGATCGTATTCAAAGTTATATTATCGATTCTAAGTCTTCATGCATAGTCATTGAAGGTTTGGCAAGGAAAGCCTTAAAAGGACTCGAAGCGGATAAGGAATTAGAAGATATCGTGGCTGAACTAACCTGGCAAGCAAATCATACACAAACTTATTTGATGGTCGAAGAGTTAGAGAACCTAGTTAAAGGTGGACGTTTAAATGCAGGTTTTGCTACACTAGGCCAATTGCTTAAAATTCGTCCTTTATTGCATTTTGATGAGGAAGGAAATATTCTTCTCTTTGAAAAAATCCGTACTAATAAAAAGGTGTATGCTAGATGGATTCAACTAATTAAAGAAGCAATTGAATCATATCCCCAAGGTATTCAGCTTATGATGACACATGCCAATGCTAAAGACGAATGTAGTGTGGTTGTAGAATTAATTGAAAAAGAGTTAACGATCTCTGATATAGAAATTAACTCGATCGGCCCTGTTATCGGTACACATACCGGAAAAGGTTGTATTGGCTTGGCCATAATGCCTAATTACGATCCTAATTAAACAAGTAAATAATAGCACTAATTATTCTCCTTCTGTGTACTTTATAAAAAGACATGGAAGGAGATTTTTTTGATGGAGTGGAAAGAGTATTTTATTGGTCAATTAATGACTCAAAGAGAAGTAACAATAATCTGGGATAAATTTCTTTCTCAATCCAGCTGGAAATTAGAGACGATATTTAATCATCTACACGCAATGCCTGCTATACAAATAAAACAAAAGCACATCCTTTGTTCCAGGTGCAATTGTCAAGATCAACAACAATACTATAAGTTTTATTTTAATAAAAAGAAGATTATATATTGTTGTTCGTGTCTTCAAATGGGACGAATTTGTAGTAACGATTTGCTTTATTATTTACCAAACAATCAACCTTTAACTATAAGAAATCAAAAATCCTTTCTCACCTGGCAAGGGAAACTTTCGCCACAGCAAAATAAGGCTTCACAAGAAGTTGCGGAACAATTGGATGATAGTAGTCACCCACATTTAATCCATGCTGTAACGGGAGCTGGTAAAACAGAAATGCTTTTTCCAATAATCGATGAAATATTAAGAAAGGATGGAAAGATAGCTTTAGTCTCTCCAAGAGTTGACGTGTGCATTGAACTTTTTCCAAGAATTAAAGCTGCTTTTAATTCGGTCAAAGTTCTTTTGCTTCATGGAAAGAGTGAAACAAAATATGAGCCCTGTGAAATTTTAATAGCAACTACCCATCAGTTGCTAAGGTTTTTTCAAGCCTTTGACCTAGTAATAGTGGATGAAGTAGATGCCTTTCCCTATGTTGATAATGAGAGTTTACATTTCGCGGTAAATCGAGCAGTTAAAAAGAAGGGTAAATTAATCTTTCTGACAGCAACACCGGATAAAAAAATTGTGGAAGCGGTCAAAAAAGGCTTGATTCACCAGACCATTTTACCAGCGCGATTTCATGGTTTTCCTTTGGTTGAACCCATATTTTTGTGGTTGGGAGATTGGAAAACTAACTTAGTAAATCAACAAAAGAATTCCAAACTTCTCTTAAGCCTAAAACATTTTATTGCGCTTGAAGGTCGAAAACTAATTTTTATAGCCAATATCAAGTTGGCAATTCTATTATCTGAGTGGTTAGAGAAACTTTTTAAAGGCCTTAGACTTACCTATGTATATTCAACAGATCCTCTAAGACATCAAAAGGTAGAAAAAATGCGCAAAGGTCATTATGACATACTAATCTCTACAACTATTCTTGAAAGGGGAGTAACTTTTGAAAACTGTCATGTGTTTGTCCTTGGTGCTGAGGACCCTCTTTTCTCTAAATCAGCTTTAGTTCAAATGAGTGGCAGGGTAGGAAGGAAGGCTGCTTATCCATCAGGTAAAGTTGTTTTTGGTCATTATGGTATTACAAAAGAAATGAAAAGAGCGGCTATAGAAATTAAGGGAATGAATCAGTTAGCGAGCAAGAGAGGACTTTTAAATGCAAATGCTTGATGAAAGGGTCTGTTTGATGTGCCAGAAAAATTACCAACGTGATTTAAGTTGGCAACAGTTATTTTCCTGGCAAGCTATTGAATTTGAACCATTGTGTTCAGACTGTTTAAAATCATTCGTTCCTTATCATTATCAGAGTGAAAGTTGCAGAGCCTGTGGAAGAAAATTAGATGGTAGCAACCACTATCAAACTACTTATAGAATCAAAGATACTGATGAGAATTACTGTCTAGATTGTTATCGCTGGCGCCAAAAATATCCTCTAAAGCTAATAAACAATCAAGCCTTATTTGACTACAATGCTGGTTTTAAAAATTGGATCACTCGTTATAAATATGATGGAGATTGCCGGATGGCGAATGTAATGAAGCAAGTCTTAAAGAAAACATATAAACACTATCCAAACTACCTTTGGTTAATTTTACCTAGCTCTGAATCAAGCTTGAAAAGGAGATTGTTTCATCCGACCGCATATTTATTAGAAATAGCCCACATCCCTTATTGTTGTCCCTTCCATTACATTGGAAATGAAATTAGACAAGCAGCAAAAAGTCGAAAAGATCGTTTAACACTCAATCGTCCATTTGCTTGGATAAATATAGAAAAAGAAAAATTAAAAGAAAAGAAAGGTCTAATGATTTTTGATGATGTTTATACAACAGGGGCAACTATGATACAAGCAAAATTAGAGATAGTTCAACATTTTGAAGCTATTGCTAAAGAAGAAATGGATTTAAAAAGTATTACTTTAGCAAGAAATCAATCACTTGCTTAGAATGTGTAGCGCTTTCAATCGATGTGGGCATGTGTTATAATAATTTTAAGCTAGTAATAGCTTTTGGGTTTATGGCTCATTAGCCTTAGACCAAATAGAGAGGAAATGAGGGATATTTATGTTTAACTATAATGTTCGTGGAGAAAATATCGAGGTTACTCAAGCTATTCGAGAATACGCCGAAAAGAAAGTTTCAAAACTTGAGCGTTTTTTCAATGATGTACCGAATGCAACTGCCTATGTAAATTTGAGGGTTTATCCTGATAAAACAGCAAAGGCAGAAGTAACTATTCCTTTATCTTTCTTAGTGCTCAGAGCTGAAGAGACAACACCTGATTTATATGCGAGTATTGATTTTGTAGTTGATAAATTAGAGCGACAAGTACGGAAATATAAGACTAAAATTAATCGCAAATCACGTGAAAAAGGCTTCGAAGGAATTACTACATCAGATTTGGTACAAGCTTCAAATGTAAATAATCATGAAGATGAAAGCGAACCCGATTTACAAATAGTTCGTTCAAAGCGAATTGCTTTAAAACCGATGGATTCAGAAGAAGCAGTCTTACAAATGAATATGCTAGGCCATGACTTCTTCGTATATAAAGAAGGAGAAACAAACGAAATTAATATCGTTTACCGCCGTAAAGATGGTCGATATGGATTAATTGAAACAGCGAGAATGGATTAAGATTAAGTTGTATCCTTAGAATATAGTGAATATCAAATGTTAAATGAAGAGCTTATCAATGCTCTTCATTTTTTATTGTTAAAAAGCAGAAGGAATTAAACTTTTACAATACACTAGCAGATAAAAATGTTTGAAAGTCGAGTTTTTAATGATACAATGTTACAGTGAGAAAATTTATTCATGGAATGGGTAAATGAGGATTATGGGAATTAAAGGAGCATATTAATGGCCAACTTTTTAAAAAATTTAATTGAAAATGATAATGCTGAATTGAGAAGAACCGGAAAATTAGCTGACCAGGTAATCGACTTAGAAGAAGATTACCGCACGATGACTGATGAAGAACTGCGTGCCCAAACTACTATTTTAAAAGATAAATTAGCTAGTGGAAAAAGTTTAGATGATATTCAGGTAGAGGCATTTGCTGTTGTAAGAGAAGCTGCTTATCGAGTATTAGGCTTATTGGCCTATCGTGTCCAAATTCAAGGCGGCTTTGTCATTCATAAGGGTGATATTGCTGAAATGAAAACCGGTGAAGGTAAAACTTTGACAGAGACAATGCCTGTTTATTTAAACGCTTTGTCAGGTAAAGGGGTTCATGTTGTTACTGTTAATGATTATTTAGCAACTCGTGACTCTAAAGAAATGGGAGAAGTTTTCCGCTTTTTAGGCTTAACAGTCGGCTTAAATCTAAACTCAATGAACGCTGCTCAAAAGCGTGAAGCTTATGCTTGTGATGTGACTTATTCTACAAATAACGAATTAGGTTTTGACTATTTAAGAGATAATATGGTTGTTTACAAGTCTCAAATGGTTCAAAGACCATTATATTTTGCGGTAGTAGACGAAGTGGACTCTATCTTAATTGATGAGGCTCGTACACCGTTGATTATTTCTGGTCAAGGTGAGAAATCGACAGCCCTCTATAATCGGGCAGATTATTTTGTTAAGGGATTGAAAGAAGAAGAAGACTACACCATTGATTTGACTTCTAAGTCAATTGTTTTAACAGATATTGGAGTTGACAAGGCTGAAAAAATCTTTCGCTTAGAAAACCTGTATAATGTTGAAAATTCATCACTGGTTCATCATATTGATCAAGCTTTACGCGCAAATTACATTATGATTCATGATATTGACTATGTGGTAGACGAAGAGGAAGTTAAGATTGTCGATCCATTTACAGGTCGTATTATGGACGGTCGTCGTTATTCAGATGGACTTCACCAAGCGATTGAAGCAAAAGAAAATGTTGAAATCCAAGATGAGTCCAAGACAATGGCAACGATTACTTTCCAAAACTACTTCCGTATGTATGAAAAATTATCTGGAATGACGGGAACGGCTAAGACGGAAGAAGAAGAATTTAGAGAAATTTACAATATTAACGTCGTTTCAATCCCAACCAATCGACCAGTTATTAGAAAAGACCACCCAGATTTGCTTTATCCAAACTTAAAAGCTAAATTTGCTGCCGTCGTAGAAGAAATCAAAGAACGTCATGCTAAAGGGCAACCTATTTTAGTAGGGACAGTGGCTGTAGAAACTTCAGAGTACCTATCAAAATTATTAACAAAAGAAGGTATTCCTCATGAAGTCTTGAATGCTAAAAATCACTTTAAAGAAGCTGAAATTGTTATGGCTGCCGGTCAAAGAGGTGCGGTAACCATTGCGACCAATATGGCTGGACGGGGAACCGACATTAAGTTAGGATCAGGAGTTAAAGAAGTAGGCGGACTCGCTGTTATCGGAACTGAACGTCACGAATCACGTCGAATTGATAACCAGTTACGTGGACGGGCAGGACGTCAAGGAGATCCCGGGGCATCACAATTCTATTTATCACTAGAAGATGATTTGATGCGTCGTTTCGGATCAGACAGAATTCAAAAGGTTTGGGAAAAACTGAATATGACAGATGACAACAATGAAGGAGAAGATCTTGCTATTCAAAGTAAGATGTTATCTCGTCAAGTTGAATCAGCCCAAAAGAGAGTGGAAGGTAATAATTACGATACTCGTAAGAGTGTTTTAGAGTACGATGAAGTTATGCGTGAGCAAAGAGAAGTTATTTATGGTCAAAGATTGGCGGTGATTAATGAAGAAGAAACCTTAACACCTCATATTAAAGCAATGATTAAACGGACCATCGAGCGTGAAGTGGCCTATGCTACTGAAAACGATGAAAAGGATTGGAATTTAGACAGTCTATTGGACTTTGTTCACAATACATTATTTAGTCCAGAAAAAATCTCAATAAAAGACTTAGAACGTAAGAGCAGAGAAGAATTAATAAATTATTTGTATAATGAATCTGTGTCGGCTTTTGATGAGAAAATTGCTTTACTAAATGGTCCTGAACAAGTTTTAGAATTTGAAAAAGTAATTATTTTGCGTGTGGTTGATTCGAAATGGACAGACCATATTGATGCGATGGATCATTTACGTCAAGGTGTTGGTCTAAGAGCATACGCTCAAACGAACCCTCTAACAGAATATCAAACAGAAGGCTTTGATCGCTTCCAAGAAATGATTGCTGCAATTGAATATGACATCACTCGATTCATAATGAAGGCACAAATTCGTCAGAATTTGGAGAGGGAGCAAGTTAATTCCACAAGCCCTCGGGTAAAACCAAGTTCAATGCCTAAACACCAAAGTGTAAAAACATTAAAAGGCTAATATGACAGAATAGCAAAGGTCCTGCGGATTAACTCCAAAGGACCTTTTGTGTCAATTTTAAAAAGTAAGGTGATATGATGGAAATATATGAAATTAAGGACCAAATAGAATCAGCCCAACTTAATATTGAAAAAATAAGGGGGTCCCTTTGACATCGATAAATTGGAAGCAGACGTTGCTGAAATGGAATCGAAGATGTTAAAGGAAGATTTTTGGGACGATAATCAAGCTGCTCAATCTTTAATTCAAGAATTAAATAAATGTAAACTCGAAAAAAATTGTTTTTATCAATTAGAAGAAGGACTGGATGATGCAATGATTGGACTAGAGCTTATTGAAGAAGGCCAAGATCCTGAATTACAAAAAGAGCTAGAAGAAAAGCTGGTCTTACTCAATAAACAAATTGATGATTATCAACTATCTCTTCTTTTGTCGGGAGATCATGACCATCTCAATGCGATTATGGAAATTCACCCAGGAGCGGGAGGGACAGAATCCCAAGATTGGGGCGAAATGTTGTTGAGAATGTATGAACGCTGGGCGAGTCACAATCATTATGCGATAACATTTATAGATTATCAAAATGGGGATGAAGCAGGCATTAAAAGCGCTACTTTTGAGGTTTCTGGCTATAAAACTTATGGACATCTGAAGTCGGAAAAAGGGGTTCATCGTCTCATACGGATATCGCCTTTCGATTCTAATGCGCGCAGACACACTTCCTTTTGTTCAATTGATGTTACTCCGATGATTGATGGTTCGATTGAGCTAGAAGTAAATCCTGAGGATTTACGTATCGATACTTATAGAGCTTCAGGAGCTGGTGGACAACATATAAACAAAACTTCTTCTGCCGTTCGAATTACACATCTTCCGACAGGAATTGTTACTCAAAGTCAATCCAATCGTTCACAAATTCAAAATAAAGAGCAAGCTATGAGCCTCTTGAAAGCAAAACTTTATCAAAAAGAAGTGGAAGAAAAAGAAGCTGAATTACAAGCGATAAAAGGTGAGCAAAAAGATAATGCCTGGGGTTCACAAATCAGGTCCTATGTTTTCCACCCTTATTCAATGGTAAAAGACCATCGAACGAATTATGAAACGGGGAATATCGACGCTGTAATGGATGGAGAATTAAATCCTTTTATTGATGCTTACTTAAGGTGGAATATCCAAGAAGAAAAATAAGTAATAAAGAGTGAAGAATTACTAGTATGTGAGGTGAAATTGTTGATTAAGCTAATTAAAGCGAGCAAACAGTATGGTAATGGAATATGGGCTGTTAAAGATGTGAGTCTCGAGATAAATAAGGGAGAATTTGTTTATTTAGTAGGACCTAGTGGTTCGGGGAAGTCTACGCTGATGAAATTGTTAAATCGTCAAGAAAAAGTTACAAGCGGACAAGTGATTGTTAATCAGTTTAAAGCGCATGACTTAGCTGAAAGGAAAGTTCACCTATTACGAAGGCAAGTTGGTGTAGTTTTCCAAGATTTCAAACTTTTACACCAATTTACAGTAGCTGAAAACATTGCTTATGCATTAGAAGTTACAGGAGAGAGTAAAAAGAAAATTAAAAAACGTGTGTTGGAAGTTCTTGATATCGTTGGTTTAAAGTCTAAAATGCATCAATTACCGAACGAGTTGTCAGGTGGAGAGCAACAAAGGGTTTCCATAGCGAGAGCTTTAGCTAATCGTCCTCAAGTGCTTGTGGCGGATGAACCGACGGGTAATTTAGATCCAACCAGTGCAGTTTTGATAATGCGAGCTTTAGAAAAAGTTAATCGCTCTGGAGTAACTATTCTAATGGGAACTCATAATGATAATATCGTTAACTCCCACCCTCACCGAATTTTACAAATGCACCAAGGTAGATTGGTAAGAGATATAAAAAGAGGTGTAAAAAATGAAATGGATTAGATCCCGTATTCGTCATTTTAGAGACGGAATGAGAAATTTATTTCGAAATGGCTGGCTGACTTCTGCATCAATCGTAGTTATGAGTCTAACTTTATTTTTATTAGGCACCTTTTTTGTTCTCGTATTGAATATTAATCAATTGACAGAAACGATTGAAAATGAGATTCAAGTACGAGTGATGATTGATCCTTTAGCAGAGGTTGCTGATGAGAGAAAACTTGGTGATGAAATTGCAGCGATGGATAATGTTGTTAAAGTTGTCTATCGGTCGGCAGAAGAAGAATTAGAGTCTTACCAAGAAGTTATTACAGAAGATTTTGATGTATTAATGGATCAAAATCCTCTTAACAATATGTACTTAGTCACTGTAAATTCAGCTAATTCATTAGAGCAAGTAACCAAAAAAGTTCAAAAATTAAAATGGGTTCAAAGTGCTAATATTGGTTCAGTCAATCTTGAGAGCTTGATCCAAACAATTGAAATTATGCGATATGCTATAGCTATTTTAGGAGCTATTTTTATTCTGATAGCTATCTTACTTATCTCCAACACAATTAAAGTAACTATTCAGTCGCGCTCAAGAGAAATTGAAATCATGGAGCTGGTAGGTGCAAAAAAATCTTATATAAAGGCACCTTTCGTTATTGAAGGGGGAAGTGTAGGAATTATAGGCGCTGCCATAGCCAGTATTGTTTTATATTTTTCCTACCAAGCAATCCTTAGCCTGGCTCAAGAGTTACTGGCTTTTAATCCGGAGTATGCCATGCCTATTTATCCTAATATCTTGTATATATCTGGTATTTTGCTGGTTTTGGGCTATCTATTAGGTGTTTTAGCAGCAAAAAGAGCTGTAAACAAATTTTTTAAATAGAAATTTAAAAGACTTCCCTTTTCTTTTAAAGGGAGGTCTTTTTATAGTAGTGAAAGCTATTGATTAGAAGATATCTTTTAATAGATGAAGGCGTCTGATAGAATAAGAAAGTACTTAGAGATCCTAGGAGGTTGGCTATGAAAAGAGTGCTGGTTGTCGATGATGAACAATCGATATTAATGTTATTAGAATACAATTTAAATCAAGCTGGTTTTGATGTGGTCACTGCAGAAGACGGTAAGACCGCTTATAAATTGATTAAAAAAGAAAAGTTTGACTTTATCATTTTAGATATTATGCTTCCAAAAATGGATGGAATGGATGTATGTCGCCGTGTGCGTCAAGAAAAAATTGAAACACCTATTTTAATGTTGACGGCCAAAGATGATGAATATGATAAGATTATTGGCTTAGAATTAGGAGCAGATGATTATATGACCAAGCCTTTTAGCCCAAGGGAGGTTATTGCCAGAATTAAGGCAATTGGGCGTAGGATGCAAAGTAGCGAAAAGAATGTAAAAGAGGTTGAAAGTCAGACAGAATCAGTAGATATTACACCTCTACAAGTTCCTACTAATGCATCTGAGAATTCAAATGATGTGATAAGGCTCGGTAAGTTAGAAATATTTCCAGACCGCTATGAAGTGATATGTGATGGTAAATCAATTGATTTAACGCCCAAAGAGTTTGAACTCTTACTCTATATGGCAGTTAGAAAAGGGCGTATACTTAGTCGTGACCAACTGCTTAATAACATATGGAATTTTGACTACGCGGGTGAAACGCGTATCGTCGATGTCCATATTTCACATTTAAGGGAAAAAATTGAAAGCGACACAAAAAGTCCTGAATATATTAAAACGGTAAGAGGGTTTGGTTATAAATTTGAGGTACCACAAGCATGAAACTGATAGACCCGAGCCAAAGACGCCGACAATTGGGACTAGGAATTGTCCTATTTATGATAGGTATTTTATCTTTAGTTTATTTGGGTTACAGACAAATTGAGCAGACAATTTATACGATTTTACAAGATCAAGTGCAAACTCATTCAGCTTACATATTCATTAAAGATCAAAGTCGGATAGAAGATTATTATCAAGACCTAGATAGTATCTTTAGTGGTGAAGATCGCGAGGTTTTTTTAATTTCTCAAAGAAATAATTCGAAAAATCGCTTAGTACCCAATACTTTATGGAGAAATTCAAAAGAAGGTAATACAAAGAGCAGTCTGAGTCTCATTCATCAAAAGATTATTAAAAATAAAGGTCAAAATATAATTTCCTGGAGAGCTGATCAACGGATCTATGCTGGTAAGAAATTAAATTGGAACAAACAAACTGTTTGGTTGGTTGAATCGGTCGATAAGAACTACTTTTCTTTCAAATGGCAAGAATATTGGAAGCTGGTAGCAATTTATATTATGGTTCAGCTTTCCCTTATATTCTTAGCTATTCGATTAGCCTTGCTAAAAACTACGGGTCCGATTCAATCAATAAGGCAAGGGATAGAAAAGGTTAGAGATTCCGATTATCATTATGAATACCTTGAACATTCGATTCCCGAAGTTAATCAATTAGGACAATCAGTTACCGATATTGTCAAGTATTTGGGAGAAGACCGCAATGATCTGATTTCTGGACAACAGCAATACTCTTTATTACTGGAGAACATCAACCTTGGAGTATTAGTCATTGACTCTCAAGGAAAGATTGATCTCATGAATCCAGCTTTAGGAAAAATTTTAGGACTGTCGCCAACAGTAATTGGGCGTCCTTACCAAGCAATTTTAAAATCTTTTCAATTAATCAGTTTGATTAATCGAGTGATGCAAACACATTTGCCTGTACAAGAAGAAGTAGAAGTTTATGTACCTAAATCAAAATTCTTGGATGTCAATATCCTTTCCTATCAAGAATATCAAGCCAGTGAAATGTCTTTTTTGGTATTACTCTATGATATAACTGAAATCCGTCGTTTAGAAACGGTAAGAAGTGAATTTGTAGCCAACGCTTCACATGAACTAAGAACACCTGTGACTGCTATCAAAGGTTTTGCAGAAACACTCTTAAACGGAGCGCTAAAAGATAAGAAGGCAGCTAATAAATTTGTTAACATTATTGCCAAAGAAAGTAATCGACTGGAAATGATTATTGAAGATATTCTTGAGTTATCTCGTGTTGAAAAAAGTGAAAACAATTTACCTAGATCAAGCTTTTATGTGGATAAAGTAACAGAAAATATGATCGAGTTTCTTTCTCAAAAAACTGCTCAAAAATCAATTAAGGTCGAATTGATTTCTAATAACAATATTGCTTTGAAAGCAGACCAATATCGCTTTGAGCAAATTTTAACCAATCTATTAGACAATGCTATTAACTATTCAGATGAAGGCAGTCAAATAACAATTAGTATTAAAGAAAAAAAGAAAAAAATTGAATTAACTGTTGCTGATACAGGAATAGGGATACCCGAAACAGAGATGGATCGAATCTTTGAAAGGTTTTACCGAGTTGATAAAGCACGCAGTCGAAATTCAGGTGGAACAGGCCTTGGGCTTTCGATTGTGCGCAATTTAGTCAAAATGATGGGTGGTAAAATCGAGGTAAAAAGTCAAGTGGGGGTAGGGACATCGTTTACGATAATTCTCCCTAATTAATGATGACGCTTACAGTTAAGAATGTTATAAGAAAGCCCTTCACCCAGGGTCTTGTAACATATTTGTAACATTATTTGCTGAAAATTTACAAAGAATTTACATAGGTGAAGTACAATAACAATGTACTATCAATGCAAGAGTTATTGTAGTCAAGTAAATTGTGGAGGAGTTGTCTTAATGCAGGGCAAAGTGCTAGAAAGATTCATGAAATATGTCTTTATGTTTTGTGCATTCTTATCTATTTTATCAATTGTTTTAATCTTCTATTTCATCTTTGTAGGTGGAACAGTTGATGACGGAGTTTGGAAATTCCAAGGTGGAATTCCTTTTCTAATGAAGCATGGCTTCTTAAAAACCTTTGTAGGTCAGCAGTGGCAGCCTTCTTGGAAAGAGCCTCTTTATGGTATTTTCCCTTTCATTATGGGGTCTATTTATGTTACGGTTGGCGCTATTGTTGTTGGAGTTCCCATTGGAGTTCTAACGGCTATTTTTATGGCATATTTTTGTCCAGATTTTTTATATAGAATCTTTAAGCCAGCAATTAACTTAATGGCAGCCATTCCTTCAATCGTTTATGGTTTTTTTGCTCTTCAAATGATGGTTCCATTCATCAGAGGATTAAAGTTTTTACCAGCTAATAATGGAATGAATATACTGACAGCTTCGGTCTTATTAGGTGTAATGATTCTACCGACTGTAATTGGACTTTCAGAAGCAGCTATTCGAGCGGTGCCGAGACACTATTATAATGCCTCAATGGGTCTTGGCGCTACTCATGAGCGATCTGTTTTAAATGTCATTGTCCCAGCGGCTAAATCTGGTATTCTATCTGCCATTATCTTAGGGATTGGTCGTGCGATTGGTGAAACAATGGCGGTTGTTTTAATTGCTGGAAATCAACCAAGGTTGGCTAAAAGCTTGTTTGAAGGAACAAGAACACTGACTACCAATATTGTGTTGGAAATGGGATATGCAAGTGGTGATCACCAGCACGCACTAATTATGACAGCCTCAATGTTATTTGTTTTTATCTTAATTATTAACGGTACCTTCATGTGGATTAAATCGAAAGGAGATAGAACTTAATGAGCGCAAAAATCATTCGCTTTATTGTTTGGCTAGCAGCCTTTTTTACCATAGGTATGTTGCTCTTTATCATCGGTTTCATTCTTTGGAACGGCTTGCCGGTTATGAACACTCAACTTTTTGCCTGGGAATACAATTCAAACAATGTATCGATGATGCCTGCTATTATTTCAACCTTAATTATGATTGGCTGTTCACTTTTAATATCTGCTCCAATCGGAGTCTTTTCAGCTTTTTATTTAGTTGAGTATGCAGACCGTGGAAATCGATATGTACATTGGATTCGGTTAGCAACCGATACACTGGCTGCGGTTCCTTCAATTGTTTATGGTTTATTCGGGATGTTACTGTTTGTGAATGTAATTTTTAAAACCTATTCTCATATTGCTGGAATTTTAACGTTATCCATTATGATTTTACCAATCATTATTTCTTCAACAGAAGAAGCTTTACTTTCGGTTAATAATTCTTTAAGGATGGGTTCCTTAGCTCTTGGTGCTGGTAAATTAAGAACGATATTTACAGTTGTTCTTCCTGTTGCTATGCCAGGTATCTTATCCGGAATTATCTTAGCAATTGGCCGTATTGTAGGGGAGTCGGCGGCCTTAATTTATACGATGGGTACGTCCTCAGGTATGGTTAAAAACCTATTGAGTTCGGGTAGAACATTGGCTACACATATGTATGTTTTATCTTCAGAAGGTTTTCACGTTAAAGAAGCTTATGCAACAGGAGCGGTTTTGGTACTGCTGGTCTTAATTATCAACTGGCTATCTACACTCTTAGGCGCTCGATTAGGTTCAGGAGGAAAATAAAATGGCAAACAGATCAAAATTCTCAGTTCAAAATTTAGACTTTTATTACAGTGAGTTTCATGCCTTAAAAAATATTGATATGGAAATAGAAGAAAATTTGGTAACAGCCCTTATCGGACCTTCTGGTTGTGGAAAGTCTACTTTCTTAAAAATTTTAAATAGAATGCAAGATTTGACACCGGGTACACGAGTGGATGGAAAAGTTGCTTTGGATGGCATGGATATTTACGATAAACGGATGGATGTTAATGATTTACGTAAAAGAGTCGGAATGGTTTTCCAACAACCCAACCCTTTTCCAAAGTCTATCTATGACAATATTGCATACGGACCAAGAACTCACGGTATCAAAGATAAAACACAATTAGATCAAATAGTAGAAGAGTCCTTAAAAGGGGCAGCTATTTGGAACGAGGTTAAAGATAAGCTTCATCAAAATGCTACTGCCGTATCTGGTGGTCAGCAGCAAAGAATTTGTATTGCGCGTGCAATTGCCAACCAACCTGAAGTTATTCTAATGGATGAACCGACTTCTGCTTTGGACCCTATTTCAACAAACAAAATCGAAGATTTAGTGAGTGAATTGAAGAAAAAATATACCGTAATTATCGTTACGCACAATATGCAACAGGCCGGACGTATTTCTGATAAAACTGCCTTTTTCTATGAAGGTGTAGTGGTTGAATTCGATGAAACCGAAAAAATCTTCTCGAATCCAGCTAATGATCAAACGCAAGATTATATTTCTGGACGCTTTGGATAGACACTTGAAAGGAGTCAATCATGAGAAATATTTACACAAAGGATTTAGAAGACTTTTCAAATAAGTTATCAGAACAAGCAACAGCAGTCATCGAAAATGTGCATTTAGCTATTAACGCATTCAATAATGACGACACCAGTGCAGCTTCAAAATTAAAAGAAGCAGATCAAGAAATTAACCAATTAGCCAATGAGATTGAAAAAGAAGCTTATCGTTTAATCGCCTTACAACAACCCGTGGCGGAAGATCTACGTTTGATTTTTACAGTAATGAGCATCAGTGTTGACTTAGAAAGAATAGGTGACCATGCTGTTTTAATAGCAAAAAATGTTAATCGAACTAATGAAGATACAGAAAAAATTAAATCCTTAACAGAAATAATAAATAAAATGGCTCAAATGGTTTTTGAAATGATCAATGATGTTCTAGAAGCTTTTTCGGAAAGAGACGCGGTAAAAGCACAAGAGATTGCCGACCGTGACGAATTAGTTGATGCCTGTCTTAAACAACTTTATAATGACTCTGCTTTACGAATGGAAAAGAATAGAGAGTCTGTTAATACAGGAATTAACTATCTAGCAATTGGGAATTCAATTGAAAGAATTGGTGACTATGTCACTAATATTTGTGAGCGAATTGTATATCTTAAAAAAGCAGAGATAGTTGATTTAAATCACTAGTATTTACTCAAACTTAACACTAAATTTACACTAAATTTACAATTTTTATGTATACTATGAATGTGCTAACGTTGAGTGAGTTCGATGTTGGCAATGTAGTTGTGTTGCTGATTTGATAAAATTTAAGGAGATGTAATTAATGAAAAAATCATTAAAAGCTTTACTATTAGTAGCTGTAGCAGGCTTAGGGTTGTCGGTAGTTGTTCCAGCAATGGCTCAAGAAGGGCTAATTAATGTAATTAGTCGTGAAGATGGTTCAGGTACCCGTGGCGCATTTGTTGAAATTGTCGGTGTTGTTGATGAAGATGATAACGACCTAACTACGCAAAATGCTACTGTTCAAAACCAAACATCTGGTGTAATGCAAACAGTTGCTGGAGACCCTTCAGCAATCGGATATATCTCATTAGGATCACTTGATGATTCAGTGAAAGCATTAAAAGTTGATGGTTCTGAAGCGACTCCTGAAGCTATCAAAGCTGGAGACTATCCAATCGCTCGTCCATTTAATGTTGCATGGTCAGCAGAAAAAGAATTATCTGAAGTTGCAAATGACTTTTTAACATTCATTCATTCTCAAGAAGGACAAGCAGTAGTTGAAGAAGAAGGATACATCAGCGTAACACCTGCTGGTGAAGAGTTAGATGAAACTGTAGAAGCAGAAAGTGAAGAAGTAGAATCAGAAGAAGCAGCAGAAACTGAAGAAGTAGAAAGTGAGCTAGCTCCTTATGAAGCAACTGCAGAATTAGAAGGAACTGTTGAAGTTGTTGGATCAACTTCTGTATCTCCTTTAATGGAAAAACTTGCTGAAGCCTATAAAGAATTCCAACCAAACGTTGAAATTAATATTACTTCAAACGGTTCATCTGCAGGTATGGAAGCAGCAATGAATGATACCGCTGACTTAGGTATGGCTTCTCGTGAATTAAAAGATGAGGAAATGGAAGCTTTAAAACACGACGCAATTGCTATCGATGGTATCGCAGTAGTAGTAAATAATGAAAACCCTACTGAAGAAATGACTCTAGAAGCAATCCGTGGAATCTTCTTAGGAGAAATTTCTACTTGGGAAGATACGGTAAAATAATTAAGTGAATAAGTAAATAATCAAGGCGTACCTTGGGTGCGCTCAGACTGAAGACAAAGCCCTCTAAACCACTATTTCTTAGTGAATTAGAGGGCTTTTTTGTGTATAATAAAAAGAAAACGGGTGATTCGTATGATGACAAAAAATGCTGACAGTAAAACCTTTGAAGCACGTAATCAAATGGCATTTTATGCCCTTGAAGAACTGGTACCTCCCAATCATCTTTTGCGGAAAATTGATCATTATATTGATTTTAATTTCATCTATGACTTGGTAGAGGACGTCTATTGTCAAGATAACGGTCGACCAAGTATTGACCCGATAACTTTGATTAAAATCCCTATGATTCAATATCTCTTTGGTATTCCAAGTATGCGCCAAACCATTCAAGAGATTGAAGTGAATGTTGCTTATCGATGGTTTTTAGGGCTTTCTTTAACGGATACTGTGCCACACTTTTCAACCTTCGGTAAAAATTATAAACGACGTTTTGAATCTCAAAGTTTAGCCGAGCAAATATTTGCCCAAATTTTAAAGCAATGCGTTGAGGCTGGCGTGGTGGATTCAAAGGATATTTTTATCGATGGTAGCCATGTTAAAGCTTGCGCCAATGGCCGAAAGTATACGAATGAAGAAGTGATCGTCCAAGCAAAATGGTTGGCAGAGGAAATGATGGAAGCCGTTCAAGAAGACCGAGCGATTCACGGCAAAAGCTTCTAAAAAATACCGAAAAGGAGCACTTAACAAAATCCCAAACAATCAGTCCTAATGATCCGGAGGCAGGATGGCTCCATAAAGGAGATCATATGCAAGTTTTTGCCTATAACATTCAAACAGCCTGTGATCGTAATGGGTGGGTTTTAGGATATAGTGTCCATCCGGGAAATACACACGATACCCAAGCTTTTCCTTTAATCTTTGAAAAGATTATTCCTTTTAACCCTAAGCATGTCATTGTAGACGCGGGATATAAAACGCCTACTATCGCTCAATTCCTATTCAAACAAGAAATTACACCGGTGTTTCCTTATACACGGCCAAGACGTAAACGGGAGA